>NZ_JAHSQD010000179.1 GCF_020103755.1 Streptomyces sp. LS1784 | reverse complement strand
CCCAGCCGCGGGCCGCCCGGCGGGCCGCCGTCACCGCCGCGTCGACGTCGGTCGCGCCGCCGGCCGGCACCGTGGCCAGCACCTGCTCGGTCGCCGGGTTCAGCACGGTGATCGACCCGGTGTCCCCGGAGGGCCGCCACTCGCCGTCGATGTACTGGTCGCTGTACTCCGCGTACTGCCGCACCGATCGTCCTCTCATCCGCCCAGGCCTTGACCAGCGGCGCTGGTCGAAGGTCAGTCAATGCGGCGCGGGAGGCCGCGCGCAAGAGTCAATCCGGACCGGCGGACCTGGCGGTTACCTCGGAGCGAACCGTGCGGTGTACTCGTCGAACGGCTCGATGCCGACCTCCGCGCGCCGCTCGTCGAGCCGCTCCGGCTCCTCGCACGGCCACGGCACCGGGCGGCCGTCCGCCACCGCGCCGATCTGCGTCCCGTAGCGCTGTTCCCGGCCCTCGTTGACCGCCAGCCGGTCCTGGAGGAAGGCCAGGTCGCGGGCGCTCGCCTCGCCCCGCGCGACGGCCTCGCCCATCAGCGCCACCGCCCGCCGCTGGACATCGAGCTGCCGGTCCGCGTGCTGCGCCACCAGCCAGGCCGCCCGGGCGGCCTCGGGGCCGACGGTGCGCTCGGTCGGCCAGCCGTGCGCCGCCATGATCTCCGCGAGCCGGTCCCCGTGCCGGGCGGTGAGCCGCCGCCAGGCCGCCTGCTCGGCCAGGTCGGGGCTGTTCGCCAGCCGGGCGGCCGCGCCGTCCTCGGCCATCATCCCGGTCAGTTCCCCGCTCAGCTCTGCGGCCGGTGCCGATCCGGGTCCGCCGTCCTGCCGCCGTGCTTGCGCCATGCCGATCCGCTCCTCGCGCCCGGGCCCTCCTGCCGAGGACCGCCTGCCACCACGCTAGGCGCGGAAATCGCGACGAAGATCATCCCCGAAGACGGCGACCCGGGGGTGCCCGCCACGGCAGAATGGATGCACACCGGGAACGGAGCGCGTCGCGCACGCTCCCCACGGACGCCGAAGGGCCGGTCGGAGGATTCCGACCGGCCCTTCACCGTGTGCTCATGAGCTCCGCTCGTCCGCGCCTCAGACCCGCGAGCGCTCCGAGGCGTCGGCCGGCGCGGCGCCCTCGGCCTCCGCCATCTCCTGGCGGACCGCGGCCAGCGAGGGGTTGGCCCAGGCGCTGGCGACGCCCCAGCGGTAGAACGCCAGCCCGATCGCGGCGACGATCAGCAGGTCCCAGCCCTCCGGCAGGTAGCCGTGCCCGCCGAAGTCGGCGCTGCCCGCCCAGGAGACGCCGGCCATCACGAACAGGTACGCGACCATCCAGGCGCCCGCCTTCAGGTGCGGCTTCAGTTCGGCGAACGGCTTGCGCAGCTCGTACCAGGCCCAGATCGGCAGACCGGCGGCCATCAGCAGGATGACCTTGCCGGTGAGCGGCCAGCGGGCCCAGTAGAGCACCAGCGAGCCGAACACCATCGCGATCGGGGCGATCACCGGCATGGCACGCAGCCGGACCGGCCGGGGCAGGTCCGGGGCCAGACGGCGCAGCGCCATCACGGCGACCGGGCCGGTGATGTACGAGATCACGGTGGCGACCGAGACGATCTCGGCCAGCGAGCCCCAGCCGCGGAAGACGGCGAGGAACAGGAAGGCGACCACCAGGTTGAGCAGCAGGGCCGGGCGCGGGATGCCGGTCTTGGCGTCGACCTTGCCGAAGACCTTCGGCAGGTGGCCGTTCTCCTGCACGCCGTGGATCATGCGCGAGGTGGTGGCGGCGTAGATCATGCCGGTGCCGGACGGCGAGATGAAGGCGTCCGCGTAGAGCAGGATCGCCAGCCAGTTGAGGCCCCAGGCGATGGCCAGGTCGGCCAGCGGCGAGGTGTAGGAGAGGTTGCTCCAGCCCTGGGCGAGGTCGCTGCCCGGGATGGCGCCGAGGAAGGCGATCTGGAGCGCGACGTAGATCACCAGGGCGATCAGGATCGAGCCGATGACGGCCTTCGGCAGCGACTTGCCGGGGTTGCGGGCCTCGCCGGCCAGGTTGAGCGGGGACTGGAAGCCGTTGAAGGCCCAGACGATGCCGGAGACCGCGACGGCGGTGAACACCGAGCTCCAGCCGTTCGGCGCGAAGCCGCCGTGGTCGGTGAAGTGCGCCGAGTCGAAGTGCGCGAAGAGCAGCGCACCGGCGGTCACCGTCGGAACGATGACCTTGAAGACGGTGATCGCGGTGTTGGTCTTGGCGAACAGCGTGATCGCGAACCAGTTGAGGACGAAGTAGACGACCAGCAGCACGCTGGCGAGCGCCACGCCGCTGAGGGTCAGCTCCTTGCCGTCGTACAACCCCTGCGCCCAGCCGAAGTGCCAGGAGCTCATGTACTGCACGGAGGCGGTGGCCTCACCCGGGATGACCGAGACGATGGCGATCCAGTTGGCCCAGGCGGCCAGGTAGCCGGCCAGGGACCCGTGCGAGTACTGGCCGTACCGGACCATGCCGCCGGCCTTGGGGAACATCGAGCCCAGCTCGCTGTAGGTGAGCGCGATGGTCAGCGCCACCGCGGCACCGATCACCCAGGCGAGGATCGAGGCGGGGCCGGCGAGCTTGGCGGCCCGCTCGGCACCGAACAACCACCCGGAGCCGATGATCGACCCCAGTCCGACCGCGGTCAGGCTGATGGTGCCGAGCGATCGGCGGTAGTTCTGGTGTGATGCCGTCGACGATTCAGGCTCACTCAACGTATCGGTCCTCTCGCTCGTGGTTCATCGGGTGGTGTCGGTGTTTTTACGATTTTGAGCCGCTATTTCGGACAAACGGAGAGCAGCCTATGGTCCGAAAACGGGCGAATACCTCAGAGGAAGCTCAAACCGTCCGATTGTTGCCATCTCGTGTCCGGCTTCCGGCTCGGTACGAACCGGTGAGGAGGCCGACGCCGCAGCGTCCGGAAGGGCGGTGGTCGGGATGGCGGTCAGGGCCGGCCCGGGGAAAGAGGGCGGCTCGGAAAAGCGAAATTCCCCGTGCGAGCCTTTCGGCTCCCACGGGGAATTTAGGCTGTGTCCGAGGGGGGACTTGAACCCCCACGCCCGATAAAGGGCACTAGCACCTCAAGCTAGCGCGTCTGCCATTCCGCCACCCGGACGGGGTGTGTGCTTCGGGGGTTTTCCTCGCCCCCTCGGCGACAGAGAGAACATTACCAGGCTTCTGGAGTGCTTCTCACCTGCGCTTCCTCGGGGCCGCGCCACCGGACATCCTGGTCGGGCCGCTCCGGGGCCCGTGGGGCTGCGGCATCCGGCCCCCACCCCGCTCGCACCCGTCCGCACAGGTTGGTACGGCCTGTGAACGCGCTCGAATCCGGCCCGAACCGGTGGTGTCCGCGAAGGAACCGGTCGACTCCGGTACCGCCCGCGGTCGGTTGCGGCCGGAACCGGTCCGACACGGGCAACTTGTCGACGGTGCCACGGCCGCCGCGGCGGCTCTCCTAGCCTCTGTGGACCGAGGGCGCCATGAAGCGGATCGCCTGATTCCCGGGTCGCGGACGAAGGGCGGCTGGACGTGGAGCAGATCAGCGGAGCGGCGAAAGCCGAACCGAGACGCGGCAGGCGGGAGGAGGGGACGGGCGGGACCACGGCCTCCGGAGGCCCCGTCGAAGGCGTGTGGCGCTTTCCCGTGCCCGCCGCCGAGGCCTCGGTGCCGCTCACCCGGCACGCGGTGCGCGACCGCCTGCTGGCCCAGGGCATGACCGGGCTGCGCTACCAGGAGCTGGTGGACGACCTGCTGCTGATCGTCTCGGAGCTGGTGAGCAACGCGGTGACGCACGCCGCCGAGCTGTCGCCCGAGGTGGTCACCGAGCTGTCGGTGGGCCGGGCCTCGGTCCGGGTGGCGGTCGAGGACGGCGACCCGTACCGGCCGAAGGCGCTGGAGAACGACACCGGGCGCACCGGCGGGCGCGGCCTGCTGCTGGTGAAGAGCGTCACCCTGCAGGCCGGCGGGGTGTGCGACGTCGAACGCACGGGGGAGGGCGGCAAGGTCATCTGGGCCTCACTGCCCGTCCCTCCGGAGCCCGGCCGCTGAGCGGCCGGCCTACCAGTCCCGCCCGGCGATCTCCCGGATGCCCGGCAGCGCGGCCTCGAAGACCGTCTCGAACCAGACCGAGAACGGCCGCTCCGCCCGCAGCTCCCGCAGTTCCTGCGCGGTCACGAAGGCGAAGTCGTCCACCTCCTCCGGGTCCGGCTCGACCGGCGCGGTGACCAGTCCCACGAACAGGTGGTTCCACTCCCGCTCGATCAGCCCGGACGCCTCGTCCGGCAGGTCGTAACGGACGGTGCCCGCCTCGCACAGCAGTGCCGGTGCGACGCCCAGCTCCTCGGCGGTGCGCCGGGCGGCGGCGACGAACGGCGGCTCGTCCGGGTACGGGTGGCCGCAGCAGGTGTTCGACCAGACGCCGGGGGAGTGGTACTTGCCGAGGGCCCTGCGCTGGAGCAGCAGCCGGCCCTGGCGGTCGAACAGGAAGACCGAGAAGGCCCGGTGCAGTCGGCCCGGCTGCTGGTGGGCCCAGAGCTTCTCGCCGGTGCCGATCGTGACGCCTTCGTCGTCGACCAGTTCCAGCAGGATCTCGGCTCCGGCGGGCGCGGACCCGGTGGCCCGGGGATCGGCCGTCACATCGGTCTTCTGGAGACCGGTGTCGATCTCGGCGGCGAAGTGCGTCGGGTCGGTCGGCAGACTCTGGGGCATGGGGCCTCTTTCGGGAGCGGGAGCAACGGGAGCATCGGGTGTCTCCGACGCACCGGGCGGAGTGTGGCGGACACAGCGGGGCACCGGCGCCGACGTCGGGCTCCAGTCTGCCGTATGGGTGGCACTCGACAGGGGTCCCACGCACAACCGGACGGATCATGACCCGGAGGAGTCGGAAACCGGGCAGAGAAGGGGCCGGGAAGCCCCCACAAGGGTCACGGAATTCGCAGAACCGTTCGGTGTGTGTTCGGGGCCCGTTCGACCGGCCGGGGGCGCCCTCCGGGCGGAGGCGGTGCGGCCCCCGGGCCGCTCCACCGCCACCCCGACTGCCGCCCGCCCGCCGCCCCCGGGCCTCCGGGTGCGTGCTGGCCGGTCGCCCTGGTCGCCTACCATCACATACGACACGGTGCCCGGATCTGTGCCGGCACCGGCGCGCCGCCACCCGGCCCGGTCGAACGCCGGTCCGAGTGAATGGTGGCGCCGTCGACCTCCGGCACGGCCCCGCGCACAGCACGACGGATCAGGAGACCCGCATGATCGGCCTCGTTCTGGCAGCCGGCGCCGGCCGCCGGCTGCGCCCGTACACCGACACCCTGCCCAAGGCGCTGGTGCCGGTCGACGGGGAACGGACCGTCCTGGACCTCACGCTCGGCAACTTCGCCGAGGTCGGACTGCGCGAGGCCGCGATCGTCGTCGGCTACCGCAAGGAGGCGGTGTACGACCGCAAGGACGCCCTGGAGAGCAAGTACGGCGTCAAGCTCCACCTGGTCGAGAACGACAAGGCCGAGGAGTGGAACAACGCCTACTCGCTGTGGTGCGCCCGCGAGCTGTTCGCCGAGGGCCTGCTGCTCGCCAACGGCGACACCGTCCACCCGGCCTCCGTCCAGCGCACCATGCTGGAGGGCAACCGGCGACTGACCGACGCGGGCACCGCCCCGGGCATCCTGCTCGCCCTCGACACGGTGAAGAAGCTCGCCGACGAGGAGATGAAGGTCGTCGTCGACCCGGCCACCGGCATGCGCCGCATCACCAAGCTGATGGAGCCGGCCGAGGCGACCGGCGAGTACATCGGCGTCACCGTGATCAACCCGTCCGCCGCCGCCGACCTGACCGACGCGCTGCGCGCCACCTACGAGCGCGACCCGCAGCTGTACTACGAGGACGGCTACCAGGAGATGGTGAACCGCGGCCTGCGGATCGACGTGCAGCCGATAGGCGAGGTCTCCTGGGTCGAGGTCGACAACCACGACGACCTGGCGAAGGCGCGGGAGATCGCGTGCCAGTACTGACCCGGCTGGTCCCGTCGCCGCTGTTCGTCGAGATCCGCCCGGGCGCGCTGGACACGCTCGGCGGCATCCTCGCGGACCAGCGGCTGTCGGCCTCGGGCCGGATCGCGGTGGCGATCAGCAACGGCTCCGGCGCGGCCATGCGCCGCCGCCTGGAGCCCGCCCTGCCCGGCGCCGACTGGTACAACGTGGACGACGGCACCCTGGACAGCGCGGTCCGGCTGGCCGAGGAGATGCGCGGCGGGCACTACGACGCGATCGTCGGCCTCGGCGGCGGCAAGATCATCGACGCCGCCAAGTACGCTGCCGCCCGGGTCGGCCTGCCGCTGGTCGCGGTCGCCACCAACCTGGCCCACGACGGCATCTGCTCGCCGGTCTCCACCCTCGACAACGACGCGGGGCGGGGCTCCTACGGGGTGCCCAGCCCGATCGGCATCATCGTCGACCTGGACGTGATCCGGCAGGCGCCGCCGCGCTTCGTGGCGGCCGGCATCGGGGACGTCGTCTCCAACATCTCCGCGTGCGCGGACTGGGAGCTGTCGCACGCGGTGACCGGCGAGCGGGTGGACGGGCTGGCCGTGGCGATGGCCCGCTCGGCGGGCGAGAACCTGCTGCGGCACCCGGGAAGCACTCAGGACCAGGACCTCCTGACGGCGCTGGCCGAGGCCCTGGTACTGTCCGGCATCGCGATGAACATCGCGGGCAGCACCCGGCCCTCGTCGGGCGCCTGCCACGAGATCTCGCATGCCCTGGACGTGCTGTATCCCAAGCGGTCCGCCCAGCACGGCGAGCAGGTCGGCCTCGGCGCCGCCTTCGCCAGCTTCCTGCGGGGCGAGCGTGAGCTGACCGGTCTGATCGTGGAGCGCCTGGCGAGCCACGGACTGCCGGTGACCGCCGCTCAGATCGGCTTCACCGAGGCGGAGTTCACCGAGGCGGTGCACTACGCTCCGAACACCCGCCCGGGGCGCTTCACCATCCTCGAACACCTCGACCTCTCCCCTTCCGCTATCAGGGACGCGTACGCCGACTATGTCCAAGCCGTCAACAGCTGACCCCTCCACCGCGGGCGCCGAACGGCCCCCGGTGGACCTGGCCCGCCGGCCCTCGATCGAGGAGCTGCGCGCGGTGATCCACCCGGAGGGCATGCTCCAGCGCCGCAGTGCCGAGCACTGGGCCGGACGCCTGTACATGCGGAAGATCTCGCTGCGGATCACCCGCGTGCTCTCCACCGTGACGGCGATCACGCCCAACGGCCTGACGTACCTGATGATGTTCACCGGCATCCTGGCCGGTGCCGCGCTGATCGTGCCGGGCATCGCGGGTGCCGTCCTGGGCGCCCTGCTGATCCAGGTCTACCTGCTGCTGGACTGCGTGGACGGCGAGGTGGCGCGCTGGCGCCGGCAGACCTCGCTCACCGGCGTCTACCTGGACCGGGTCGGCCACTACATGTCCGAGGCGGCCCTGCTGACCGGCCTCGGGCTGCGCGCCACCGACCTGCTGCACCGCGAGGGCGGCGGCTCCCACTGGGAGTGGGCGTTCCTCGGCACCCTGGCCGCGCTCGGCGCGATCCTGATCAAGTCCGAGACCGACCTGGTGGACGTGGCCCGGGCCCGCAGCGGCATGACGGCCGTCGAGGACAGCGCCTCGGTGCCGCGCTCGGCCTCCGTCGCCAAGGCCCGCCGGGCGGCCTCCCTCCTGAAGTTCCACCGCCTGGTCGGCGCGGTCGAGGCCTCGCTGTTCATCCTGGCCGCCGGCATCGCCGACGTCGTGCACGGCGGACTGCTCTTCACCCGGCTCGCGGTGGTCGTGCTGGCGGCGATCGCGATGCTCCAGACCGTGCTGCACCTGCTGAGCATCGTCCTCTCCAGCAGGCTGCGATGAGCGAGCGGAGCGAGCGAATGACCGCGGAGGACTTCCGCCTCGGTGCCGTGATCATCACCATGGGCAACCGGCCCGCCGAGCTCAACGCCCTGATCGAGGCCGTCCGCGCCCAGGAGGGCCCGGCGGTCGAGCTGGCCGTGGTCGGCCAGGGCGTGAAGCTGCCCCCGCTGCCGGAGGGCGTGCGCAGCGTCGAACTGCCGCAGAACCTCGGCATCCCGGGCGGTCGCAACGTCGGCATCGAGCTGTTCGGCCGGGACGGCGCGGAGGTCGACGCCGTCCTCTTCCTGGACGACGACGGCAACCTGCCGCGCACCGACTCGGCCCGCCTGCTGCGTGAGGCCTTCACCGCCGACCCGGAGCTGGGCATCGTCTCCTTCCGGATCGCCGACCCGGACACCGGTGTCACCCAGCGCCGGCACGTCCCCCGGCTGCGTGCCAGCGACCCGCTGCGCTCGTCCCGGGTGACCACCTTCCTGGGCGGCGCGAGCGCGGTGCGCTGCAAGGTGTTCGAGCAGGCCGGGCAGTTGCCCGCCGAGTTCTTCTACGCCCACGAGGAGACCGATCTCGCGTGGCGCGCGCTGGACGCCGGCTGGGCCATCGACTACCGGGCGGACGTGGTGCTGCACCACCCCACGACCTCGCCCGCCCGCCACGCGAGCTACTTCCACAATGTGGCCCGCAACCGGGTCTGGCTCGCGAGGCGGAACCTTCCGGCCCTGTTGGTGCCTCTCTATCTGGGAACCTGGTTCCTGCTGACCCTGGCCCGCCGCCCCTCCCCGGAGGCGCTGAAGGCCTGGTGGGGCGGGTTCCGGGCGGGCTGGCGCGAACCCTGCGGTCCGCGGCGGCCCATGCGGTGGCGTACCGTTTGGCGACTGACCAGGCTGGGCCGACCACCGATCATCTGATCGCATCTGATGGCATCCGCATCGAATGATCGATCGCTGCGGCCGGTGCCCACACACCGGCCGGCTCCCCGAGATCCCAGTGGATCCCCTCGGCGCACGACCGGCGGACCCCGCCGACCGGCCGCCCCGACCGATCCCGCATGAAGGACGAATGTGTCGACAGTGAGTGAACCCGTCAGCCTCTCGGCCCCCAGAGGGGCGGACGCGGGCCTGACCCCCAAGCAGCTTGCGGACAAGTACGGTCTGGCGGTGAGCGGTGCCCGTCCCGGCCTGTTCGCCTACTCCAAGCAGCTCTGGGCCCGGCGCCACTTCATCTGGGCCTTCGCCACCGCCCGCCTGGTGGCCCAGTACACCAACGCCAAGCTCGGCCAGCTGTGGCAGGTGGTGACCCCGCTGCTCAACTGCGCGGTGTTCTACCTGGTCTTCGGCGTGATCCTGGCGAGCAAGCAGGGCTTCCCGGACAACACCTACATCGCCTGGCTGTGCATCGGCGTCTTCGTCTTCCAGTTCACCCAGAACGCGGTGCAGGCCGGCACCCGGGCGATCTCCGACAACCTCGGGCTGATCCGGGCGCTGCACTTCCCCCGGGCCAGCCTCCCGATCGCCTTCACCGTGATCCAGCTCCAGCAGCTGCTGATCTCCATGGTCGTCCTGGTCGTCACCGTGCTCGCCGCCGGCATCACCCCGGGCCGGACCTGGCTGCTGATCATCCCGGCGCTGCTCCTGCAGACGCTCTTCAACACCGGCATCTCGCTGGTGATGGCCCGGATCGGCTCCAGGACCAGCGACATCTCCCAGCTGATCCCGTTCGTGATGCGCGCCTGGATGTTCCTGTCCGGTGTGATGTTCAGCATCCAGGACAAGATCACCCACTGGCCGCACTACATCCAGACGCTGATGGCGGCCAACCCGGCGTCGGTCTACATGGACCTGCTGCGGCACGCCTTCGCGCCGGTCATCTACAACCCGCACCAGCCGGTGCACCAGACCCTCCCGCCGCACCTGTGGGTGTACGGCCTCGGGTGGGGCGTGGGCATGTTCGTCATCGGATACGTCTTCTTCTGGAAGGCCGAGGAGGAGTACGGCCGTGGCTGACATCGACCTGAGCATCAGCGACACCGTCCCGGGCGCGGACGTGGCCCGCGAGCCCACCGTCGTCGTCGACGACGTGCACATCGTCTACAAGGTGCACGGCGCCGGCTCCGGCAAGGGCAGCGCCACCTCGGCGCTGAGCCGCATCATCAGCCGCAAGCGCGCCGCCGGCGTGCGCGAGGTGCACGCGGTCAGGGGCATCAGCTTCACCGCGTACAAGGGCGAGGCGGTCGGCCTGATCGGCTCCAACGGCTCCGGCAAGTCGACCATGCTGGCCGCCATCGCGGGCCTGCTGCCGACCGAGAAGGGCGGCATCTACACCAACGGCCAGCCCTCGCTGCTGGGCGTCAACGCCGCGCTGATGAACGAGCTCACCGGTGAGCGCAACGTCACCCTCGGCTGCCTGGCGATGGGCATGACCCCCGCCCAGGTGAGGGCGCGCTACCAGGACATCGTCGACTTCTCCGGCATCAACGACAAGGGCGACTTCATCTCCCTGCCGATGCGCACCTACTCCTCCGGCATGGGCGCCCGGCTGCGGTTCTCGATCGCGGCCGCGAAGACCCACGACGTGCTGCTGATCGACGAGGCCCTCGCCACCGGCGACCAGGCCTTCCAGCAGCGCAGCAAGAAGCGGATCGACGAGCTGCGCAAGTCCGCCGGTACGGTTTTCCTCGTCAGCCACGACAACAACTCGATCCGCGAGGTCTGCGAGCGGACGATATGGATCGAGGCCGGCGAGCTGGTCATGGACGGTCCCACCGAGGAGGTCGTCAGCCGCTACGAGCGCGGCGAGCGACCGTAGTCCTCGTCACTCACACAGGGGCCGGTTCCGGATCCTCCGGGGCCGGCCCTTGGCGTTGCCCGCGCCTCGGGCGCTCCGGGCGGTCCGCCGCCGCGGGGGTGAGCGCCCGGTGCTCCGGGTGGTGCGCCCTTCTCCGGCGCGCCCGGGCGTGTCAGCCTGGTGGTCTCGGGGGCGGTGTGCCGTGCGTGACGCCCGCGCTCGGACGCGTGTCCGAGTCGGGCCGGTCGTGCCAAGCGGTGTAGAACGGGGGAGTGACAGCAGTGTCGGCTTCGGCCCAGCCCAGAGATACGCCGGTGAACGGTTCCGTAGGACAGACCCTGGAGAAGGCGGGCGCGGAGAACTTCCCGGTCGCCCCGTTCTTCCTGCCCGCGGCCTGGCGCGACGACCTGATGGCGGTGTACGGCTTCGCCCGCCTGGTCGACGACACCGGCGACGGCGACCTGGCCGACCCGGCCGCCACCGCCCGCCTGCTCGGGGTCGAGCAGACACCCCCCGCCACCCCTTCGGACCAGTCCGGCCCGCCGACTCCGCAGGAGACCGCCTTCCGGCTCGCCCTGCTCGACGGACTGGAGCAGGACCTCGACCGGGTCTTCGAGACCGCACTGCGCTCCGCCGGCGGTTCCGGGGCCGGCGCCGACCGCCCCCGCCACCCGCTGATGAGCGCGCTCGTCCCGCTGGTCGACCGCCGAGGCCTGACCCCCGAGCCGTTCCGCCGTCTGATCGAGGCCAACCGGGTGGACCAGACCACCACCCGCTACGCCACCTTCGACGACCTGATCGGCTACTGCACCCTCTCCGCCGACCCGGTCGGCCGCCTCGTGCTGGCCATCGCGGGCGTCTCCACCCCCGAGCGGATCGAGCTCTCGGACGCCGTGTGCAGCGGCCTCCAGGTGGTCGAACACCTCCAGGACGTGGCCGAGGACCTGGCCCACGGCCGGATCTACCTGCCCGCCGAGGACATGGCCCGCTTCGGCGTCACCGAGGCCGACCTCGCGGCTCCCTCCGCCGACGGCGCGGTGCGCGAGCTGATCGCCTTCGAGGCCGAGCGGGCCCGCACCCTGCTCGACCGCGGCGCACCATTGGTGGGTACGGTTCGGGGGAGGCTTCGACTGCTCCTGGCGGGATTCACCGCAGGCGGCTACGCGGCCCTGGCGGCCGTCGAGGACGCCGGGTACGACGTGCTCGCCCAGCAGGCGAAGCCGGACAAGCGCCGCCTCGCAGCGAAGGCGGCGGCCATCTTCGCGAAGGGAAGGTGAACGCCCGAGTGGCGGCATCACCACTGGCGCCGGCCCAGGTCATGGCGGCGTACCGGTACTGCGAGGCAGTCACCGGGCTGCAGGCGCGCAACTTCAGCTACGGCATCCGGCTGCTGCCCGAACCCAAGCGGCTGGCCATGTCGGCCCTGTACGCCCTGGCCCGCCGGGTGGACGACATCGGCGACGGCGACCTCCCGGACGACCGCAAGGCCGAGGCGCTGCTACGCACCCGGGAACTGGTGGACGAAGTCCGCTCCGGGGTGGTCGCCGAGGACGACACCGACCCGATCAAGGTCGCCCTGGCCGACGCGGCCCGGCGCTTCCCGATCCCGCTCGGCGGTTTCGACGAGCTGATCGACGGCGTCGAGATGGACCTCAAGGGCGCCGAGTACCAGACCTACGAGGAGCTGAAGGTCTACTGCCGGTGCGTGGCCGGCGCGATCGGCCGGCTCTCGCTGGGCGTCTACGGCTGCGACGACCCGGAGCTCGGGGCGCGCTACGCGGACACCCTGGGCCTGGCGCTGCAGCTCACCAACATCCTGCGCGACCTGCGCGAGGACGCCCTGAACGGCCGCACCTACCTGCCCGCCGAGGACCTGGTCCGGTTCGGCTGCGAGCAGGGCTTCGCACTGCCCGAGCCGCCGCTCGGCGCGGACTTCACCGGCCTGGTGGCCTTCGAGGCCGCCCGCGCCCAGGCGGCCTTCGAGGAGGGGCTGCGGCTGCTGCCGATGCTCGACCGCCGCAGCCGCGCCTGCACCGCCGCGATGGCCGGGATCTACCACCGGCTGCTCGGCCGGATCGCCGCGGACCCGGAGTCGGTGCTGCGCGGCCGGGTCTCGCTGCCGGGCTGGGAGAAGGCGTACGTGGCGCTTTCCGGGCTCGCCGGGGGGCGTTCTTGATTCTCGCGACAGTTCTGTCACGCTGTGTCAGCGGGGAATCACGAGCGGGCAGTTCCGTGTTGACCGAACGAGTACCGGCTTCAGCGACTGCCTGCGGGCGGTCCACCGACTGCGAGGGGGAGGGCCGATGACCGGGCGAGCCGATGCCTGCCCGGCGGCCGTCGTGGTCGGCGGCGGCCTGGCCGGGATCACCACCGCACTGCGCCTCGCCGAGGCGGGCCACCGGGTCACCCTCGCCGAGGGCCGGCCCCGGCTCGGCGGCCTGGCCTTCTCCTTCCGGCGCGGCGAGCTGACCGTCGACAACGGCCAGCACGTCTACCTGCGCTGCTGCACCGCCTACCGGGGCCTGCTGGAGCGCCTCGGCGCCACCCGGCTGGTCCACCTCCAGGACCGCCTCGACATCCCGGTGCTCTCCGTCACCGGGCCCGAGGCCGCCCCGGTGCGCACCCTCGGCCGACTGCGCCGGGCCGGCCTGCCCGTCCCGCTGCACCTGGCCGACAGCCTGGCCCGCTACCCGCACCTGTCCCCGGCCGACCGAGTCCGGGTGGTCCGCGGCGCGCTCGCCCTGCAGCGCCTGGACCTCGCCGACCCGGCACTGGACGGGGTCTCCTTCGGCGAGTGGCTGCGCCGCAACGGGCAGAACGCCGCCACCCAGGCCGCCCTGTGGGACCTGGTCGGCGTCGCCACCCTGAACGCCCGGGCCGACCAGGTCTCGATGGCGCTCGCCGGGATGGTGTTCAAGACCGGCCTGCTCTCCGACCCGGGCGCCTCGGACATCGGCATCGCCGCCGTCCCGCTCGGCACGATCCACCACGACCGGGCGCTCGCCGAGCTGGAACGGGCCGGCGTCCGGGTGCTGCTGCGGGCCCGGGTGGCCGAGCTGAAGCCGGCCGCGCCGCAGCACGCCGTCCGGCTGGAGGGCGGAGAGCTGCTCACCGCCGAGACCGTCGTGCTGGCCGGCGCCCAGGACAGCGCGGCCGCGCTGCTGCCGCCGAACGCGATCCCCGGGCAGGAGCGGCTGGCCGGTTTCGGCACCGCGCCGATCCTCAACGTGCACGTGGTCTACGACCGCAAGGTGCTGCGCCGTCCGTTCTTCGCCGCGCTCGGCTCCCCGGTCCAGTGGGTCTTCGACCGCACCGCGCACTCCGGCCTGGCCGCCACCGGGCTGGGCCGGGCCCACCCGGGCGCCCAGTACCTGGCGCTGTCGCAGTCCGCCGTGCAGGACGAGATCGACCTGCCGGTCGCCGAGCTGCGCCGCCGCTACCTGCCCGAGCTGGGCCGGCTGCTGCCGGCCGCGGCCCAGGCAGAGGTGCTGGACTTCTTCGTCACCCGGGAGCGCACCGCGACCTTCGACCCGGCCCCGGGCAACGGGGCGCTGCGCCCGTCGGCCCGCACCGGGGTTCCCGGCCTGCTGCTGGCCGGCTCGTGGACGGCCACCGGCTGGCCCGCGACCATGGAGGGGGCCGTACGCAGCGGTC
>NZ_JAHSQD010000178.1 GCF_020103755.1 Streptomyces sp. LS1784 | reverse complement strand
GCCCCGGCCGGCACCTTGTCGAAGGTGTCCGGGACCGGCAGCGTGGACCAGTCGGACAGCGGCCAGGCGACCACGAAGGCCCGGCCGACCACGTTGTCCACCGGCACGAAGCCGTCGCCGCTCTCGTTGTGGTGCCAGCGGGAGTCCCGCGAGTTGTTGCGGTGGTCGCCCATCACCCACAGCTTGCCCTTGGGCACGGTGACGGTGCCGACCGGGTCGTTGTCGCAGGGCGTCGCGCCGGGGAACAGGTACGGCTCGTCCAGCGCGACGCCGTTCACCTTCAGCGGCGCGCCCGCCTCGCAGACGACGGTGTCCCCGCCGACCGCGATCACCCGCTTGATCAGGTCCTTCTCGTCCGCCGAGGGCATCAGGCCGACGGTGCTGAGCGCCTTCTGGACGGTGCCCATCACGGAGCCGCCGGCGGTCGTCGGGGCGCCCTCCAGCCAGCCGCCCGGATCGCGGAACACCACCACCTCGCCGCGCTCGGGCTCGGCGCCGAACCACGGGGTGAACTTGTCGACCAGCACCCGGTCGCCGATCGCGAGGGTCTGCTCCATCGAGCCGGAGGGGATGGAGAAGGCCTGCACGAAGAAGGTCTTGATGCCGAGCGAGAGCACCAGCGCGATCACCACCAGGATCGGCAGCTCCTGCCAGAACGGGCGCTTCTTCCGGGGGCGCTCGGCCTCCTCGCCGGTCTTCCCGGGAGCACCGGCGCCCGCGCCCGCGCCCTCCGTCACCGCGGTGCCCGTACCCGCCTGCACCCGGCCGTCCCCGGCCTTCTCGCGCTCCCCGGCTCCGTCACTCTCGCCGGACTCCGTGCTCTGCTGCACACTCATTTCCTCGGCCCCTCCCGACGGCCTGGCGGGAGCCGGAACGAAGACCCCCTGTCAGGAACGAACCTACCGAACAGAGGTTCCCGGCCGCGCCCTGACGTGGATGCGCTCGCCCTGCGGTCCGAACAGGCTGAGGAACTCCACCGCCTGCGGGCCCGCGTTGCCGAAGGCGTGCGGGGTGCGGGTGTCGAACTCGGCGGCCTCACCGGCCGTCAGCACCAGATCGTGCGCGCCGAGCACCAGCCGCAGCCGTCCGGACAGCACGTACAGCCACTCGTACCCCTCGTGGACCTTCAGTTCCAGCTCGGGCCCGGTGTTCCGGCCCGGCGGCACGATGTGCTTGTAGGCGTGCAGCCCGCCCAGGTGGCGGGTGAGCGGGACGATGGTCTGGCCGTTCCTGGTCACCGGGCGCGGGTGGATCCGCGGGTCACCGGTGGCCGGGGCGCCGACCAGTTCGTCCAGCGGCACCCGGTACTCCCGGGCCAGCGGCAGCAACAGCTCCAGCGTCGGCTTGCGCTGCCCGGACTCCAGCCGGGACAGTGTGCTGAGCGAGATGCCGGTGGCGGCGGCCAGCGTGGCGAGTGTGGTGCCGCGCTCCCGGCGCAGCGCCCGCAGCCGCGGGCCCACCGTGGTGAGGACGTTCTCGAACTCTTCGTCAGCCATGCCTGCCATTTGCCGCTACGGCAAGCATCGTTGTCAATCCGGCACACGGGTGAGGCCCTCGCCGTCACCCCTGCGGGTCACGACCTCCCGAACGCGCCCACAGGCCGGGCCTATCCTCCCGTCATGCTCATCCTCCTCACCCGGGACAGCGTCGCGGCCGGCGACGACGCCGACGCCCCCCACGCCCGGACCGTCACGCTCCCCGACGGCCTGGACACCCCGACGGCGCTCACCGCCCTCGGGCTTCCCCGGCCCCTGCTCCCGCTGATCGGAGGCGGCCGCGCCACCTGGGTGGTGCGCGGCAACGACGGCACCCCGCTGGCCGTCCTCGCCCAGCAGTGGGCGCAGCCCCGTCCGCTCCCGGCCGGTCAGGGCCCGCTCGACCGCCTGGCCGACGCGGACGGCGCCGTTCGGCTGCACGTCGAGTACCGGCGCCAGCTGGACCCGGCCACCGAGTACGAGCGGCTGCTGGGCTGACCGCGACTAGGGATGCCGGTTCTTCCCCCAGTACGGGAACCCGCTGTCGTGCACCGCGTCCGCGAACGCGCCCCACCAGTCGGCGAACACGAACAGCACCACGCTCACCGCCCCGCCCAGCAGCAGGCCGATCGCCGCCGCCACCACCAGGATCCGTACGATCGCCCCCACCTGGGCCTCCTCCCCGTCCCCGGGAAGGCTCCCCCGCCGGCCCCGAATCGGCACCGAACGTCCTTGGACCGAGGCCGAGTCGTCACCGTCCGGTGAGGAACGGGGACTGCCGGGCGGTACGCACGCGGCCCGCCCGGAAGCCGGCGCTCCGGAGCCCGGCCTACAGCCAGTCCCGCTTCTTGAACACCAGGTACAGCCCGGTACACACCAGTGCCATCAGCCCGATCGCGAACGGGTAGCCGAAAGCCCACCTGAGCTCCGGCATCTTCTCGAAGTTCATCCCGTACACCGTGCCGATCAGTGTCGGCGCGAAGAGGATGGCCGCCCAGGAGGAGATCTTCTTGATCTCGTCGTTCTGCGCGTGCCCCGCCTCGGCGAGCTGCTTCATCTCCTCGTTCTGCCGCTGCGAGACCAGCGTCGCGTTGACGGTCAGGATGTTCTGGAGCATCTGCCGGAAGCCGTCCACCCGCTCGGCGGCGTAGGTGGCGTGGTCGGCGACGTCGCGCAGGTAGCGCTGGAGCTCCTCGTCGGTGCCGTACTTGCCGAAGCCCGCCTCCAGGCTCTTCATGATCTCCAACAGCGGGCGGGTGGCCCGCTGGAACTCGATCACCTCGCGGGACAGCTCGTAGATGCGGCGGGAGACCTGCGGGTCGCCGCCGAACACCTCGGTCTCGATCTC
This sequence comes from Streptomyces sp. LS1784, assembly GCF_020103755.1. Lineage (GTDB taxonomy): Bacteria > Actinomycetota > Actinomycetes > Streptomycetales > Streptomycetaceae > Kitasatospora. The sequence continues at coordinate 11,534 of NZ_JAHSQD010000178.1, read as the reverse complement.
GTCGATGTCGTGCTGGAGGCCGGCGATCACCGGCGCGTAGCCGTCCACCACGGCGTCCAGCACCGCGTACAGCACCGCCTCCGGGCCGAGCGCCAGCAGCTCCGGGTCGCCCTCCAGGCGGCGGCGCACCGCCGACAGGTCCGGGGCCTGGGAGTGGCGGACGGTGAGCACGAAGTCGGGGCCGACGAAGAGGTGGATCTCGCCGAAGTCGACCTCCTCCGCCTCGTCCAGGTACCGGGCGGCGCGCAGCACCACGAACAGGGTGTCGCCGTAGCGCTCCAGCTTCGGCCGCTGGTGGGCGACGATGGCGTCCTCGACGGCCAGCTCGTGCAGGTCGAACCGGTCGGCGGCCTCCAGCAGCTGCGCCTCGGCGGGGCGGAAGAGGCCGATCCAGGCCATCGTGCCGGGTCGGTCGGGCAGCCTGCGGTAGATGTCGGCGAGGTCGGTGGGCGCCTCTATCCGGAGGCCGTCCCGGTAGACCGCCGCGTCCACGACCGAACGTTCCAGTGTCACCGGTTCCACCGGCTGGTCCGGGCGCGGGTCCATCGAGTGCTCGGGCGCCGGCTGGGAGTCCGCCGGCCGGACGACGGAACGGGAGAACGGACGCTTGCTCGCGCGCACGGCGCGCACACGCCAGTCGGACATGGCGGAGACCTCCACGGTGGATGCCCGGCCGACGTACGGGAACACGGCGGACCGGAGGCGCCCGGCCGGCCGCCACGCGCACGGCGTGACCGGCGGCGCCTCGCCGGGAGGACGAGATCAGTGCCGCGCGGGAGCCGTACGGGAGGAGGTGTGCCGGGGGCCGCGAGTGGTGCGGGACAACCGGGGGCGGGGCCGACTTCGGCCCGTACTACTGCACTCCACGGCTCTCACCTCCTCGCCTCCACGCGCTCACGCACCGGGAGAGGCGCCAGCACAACCCCGTCGAGTCTAGTACCCGCACGCCCCGGGCTCCGACCGGGGCCCTGCCGACACCCGTCCGGGCAGCTTCAGCCGTACGACCGCTCCTGGCCGGGATCGTCAACGGCCTTCCTGCCGGCGAGTGTTCGTCCGGAGCGAAGTGATCACACTGAGGCGATGGCGCCACTACGCTACGTGTCATGACTTCTTCGAACGGGGCCCCGGGGCGGGGTACCGCGGTGGTGATCGGCGGCGGGCTCGCGGGGTTGGCGGCCGCATGGGCGTTGCGGGGGTTCGCCGAGCGGATCGTCGTGGTGGAGCGGGACCGGTACCCGGCCGGGGCGGAGTTCCGGGCCGGGGTGCCTCAGGGCCGGCACGCGCACCTGGTGCTGGAGGCCGGGCACCGGCTGCTTGAGGAGATGATGCCCGGCATCAATCAGGAGCTGATCGCCGCGGGCGCACGGCGGGTGGCCGCCTCGGACGTCAGGTGGCTCTGCTCCGCCGGGTGGCTGGCCGAGTACCCGGCGCAGGTGGGCTTCCTCTCCTGCACCCGGCCGCTGCTGGACGCGTTCGTGCTGGACAGGGTCCGCACCCATCCCGCGATCGAGTTCCTGGAGGGGACGGACGCGGTCGGGCTGCTCGGCTCGGCGACCGCGGTGACCGGGGTGACGGTCCGCGAGCGCGGCCCGGAGCGCAGCGAAGTCCGTGAGATACCGGCCGAGTTGGTGGTGGACGCGACGGGCCGCTCGACCTCGGTGCCGAAGTGGCTCGCCGAGCTGGGCTGCCCGCCGGTGCCCGAGGAGCGGGTCGACGCCGGCGTCGCGTACACCTCCCGGATCTTCCACCGCCCGGCCGGGTCCGACCTCGGCGACCAGGCGGTCTACCTCCAGACCAAGGCGCCGGACGCGCAACGGATGGGCGTGCTGCTGCCGGTCGAGGGCGACCGCTGGATCGTCAGCCTCGCCGGGATGCGCGGCGCCGAACCAGCGGCCGGCGAGGAGGGGTTCGCCGAGCACCTGGGCCTGCTGCGCGACCCGCTCCTGCGCGAGATGCTGCGGGACGCCGAACCGGCGGGCGAGGTGCGCGGCTTCCTCCCCGGCCCGGGCGTGCGCCGACGCTACGACCGCGGCTGCCCGGACGGCCTGGTGGTGGTCGGCGACGCCGCGAGCACCTTCAACCCGGTGTACGGGCAGGGTGTGACCGTCGCCCTGTTCTGCGCCCGGGAGCTGCGTCGCACCGCGAAGCGGCACGGCGGCATCGGGCCTGCCACGGCGCGGGCCGCGCGGCGCGCCGTGGCGGCGGCGTCCAGGCTTCCGTGGATGATCTCCTGCGCCGAGGACGCCCGCTTCGGCGCCACCACCGGCGCGCCGTCCGGCGCCCTGATCGGGCTCCAGCACCGCTTCTTCGACAAGGTCCTGGCCGCCAGCACCCGGGATCCGGCGGTCACCGCGGCGTTCCACGAGGTGATGTCGCTGGTGGAACCGCCGTCGCTGCTGTTCCGGCCTTCGGTGCTCGCGGCGGTCCTGCGGGACTGAGGGGCCGGGGGCCGCCACCAGGGCGGCCCGGCGCGCTGCGGATGCTACTCGGCGAGGTGCGCCGCGACGTACGGCAGCGCCACCTGCTCCAGGCCGCGGCGGCCGAAGGCGGGGTGGACGTTGACCTCGAAGACCACCCCGCCGCTCTCGGCGGCGAGGTCGACGCCGGCGAGGTCGAGCCCCAGGCACGCGGCCGCCGCGATGGCCGTCTCCGCGAGCCCGTCCGGCAGTTCGGTGTAGTCGAGCAGGGTGGAGACGGCGCCCCGGCTCTCGTTGCAGGGCGCGTCCGGGTCCGCCTGGACGTGTTCGACCGCCCGGACCACGCGCCCGTGCAGCACCACCACCCGGTACTGGTGGCGGCGTCCGTCAGGCAGGAGGTTCCGGGCGTCGCGGGCGATCAGCCAGTCCGCCCCCGCCCGCGCGTAGTGCCGCGCAGCGGCGTCGAGCTGGGCGCGGGTGGTGACGTGGAAGACGTCGTCGCCGCCCATCCCGATGCAGGGCCGGGCCCAGACGTCGCCGCCGAGTTCCGCGAAGGCCTCGGCGGCGGCCTCCGGGCTCGGCTTGGAGAGCGCGATGCTGGGCATGTGCGGCACGCCGTCCCTGACGAAGCGGGCGACGGTGATGTCCTTCTCGGTGGCCGCCCGCCACGCCTCGGCGTCGGTGCCGAGCGAGCGGGCGCCGCATCCGCGCAGCCGGCGCTGGCAGTCCTCGAAGGCGCGGCGCCTGTGTGGCGGGATCTCGTAGACGATCACCGTGTCGGCGGTCACCGTCCGGCCGCCCGCTTCCAGCCGGAACCCGCCCGAGTCGTCGGCCTCGATCAGGCCGCTGCCTCCGGTCATGAAGTGCCGGGCGTCCAGGTGCACGGGTTCCCGCCCGGTCAGCGTCCGCGCGGCGGCGGCGAGCACCTGCCGGCTGCCTTCGGTCGAGCCGTGATCGGTCAGGAGTACGAGGTCATGTCGAGCCATGCGGACATGCAAGCGATTGCGACGTGACCACGACAAGATGGCCTCGTGCGCCAATCCCCGCGCGGCGTGGCCGAAACCCCGTCGCCGCGGGCGGGAGGGGGCGGCGCACAGCCGAAGCTCTGATCATGGCAAGCCGACCGTGCCACGACGCAGCTGGCCGACTTCGTGCGAACGCCGAATAGAATCCCGGTGGTCGAGCGGGATTCCTGGCGATGGCAGGGCCGGGCGAGAAGGGGGCGCCATGGGGCCCATACCGGGCGCGCGGGAAGAGCTGGACCGGCTGGGCCAAGCCCTGCGGGCGCGACTGGTCGAGCTGATCGACGACTTGGCCCCCGGCAGCGATCCGAGCCTGCTGTTTCTCGACGAGCCGAGGATCGTCGACTGGCACGAACCGCTCCGCTACCAGTACGCGGCCGGCTGCTTCAGGGGGAAGCGCCCCGCGAATGTCAGTACCACCGACATCGTGTCCCGTGCGGCCGCCCTGCTCGACTCGGCGGGCTGGGAGGTCGCGACGTCGCAGGAGGACGCCAGTGGGACGCCCCGCACCGTGGTCACCGGCCGCCACGACGGCTGCAGCATCGAGATCCGTGTGGCCGACCACGGATCCGACACGTGGTTCGGCGGGCAGACACCGGCGATGGCCCTGTACGAGCCGGAGGAGTTCCGGCGGCCGGAGCCGGTGCACACGGCCGAGACCGTCACGGCCGGATACGTGCTGTGCTACGAGTGCGACGGTCTGGGCTGGTGTTACGACTGCGGGGGACGCGGCTGGCTGCCCGACGAGACCCACGGGCGGAGACACTGCCCCGCATGCCACCGGCGCCGTGTCTGCGTGATCTGCCAGGGCGCGGCACAGCTCTCCGTCTCCGACCTGTTACCGTATCAACGCGGCCATTACCCCGAATTGGGCCGGTAGCGGGTCGCCGAGTCTGCCGGCCTCGCCTGTGCGGGAGCGTGCTGCGGGTATGCGGTTCGTGTGCGGCATCATCCCGTGTGCGTCACGAGGCGCAGTCCACGACAGGGCTTGGGGAGCGCCCGGTGCCCGGGAACGGGCACGCCGGGAACGGGCACGCCGGGAACGGGCACGCCGGGTGCGGGAAGCCGCCCGGGGAAACGGCTGGTCGAAACACCGCAACCGCGTGCCGGGCCCGGTCGGCCGCGAAGCCGGGCAAGACCGCACCAGGCGTGGGTGGTGGCCTCACAGCTCGCGGATCTCACGCCTGGTCAGCGCGTACCCGAACGCGCCCAGTAGGCAGAGCCCGGCCGTCGCGAACACCCCCCGGCTCCCGAACGCGTCCACCGCCGCGCCGGCCGCGATCACCGAGACCGGGAAGACCCCCAGCGCGCAGAAGGTGATGGCCGCCATGACCCGGGCCAGCAGCGCGGGCGGGGTGCTCTTCTGCACACCGGTGACGACCAGGACGTTGGTCACCGTGCTGGCGCCGCCGGCCAGGCAGAGCAGCAACACGGCGCCGACGAGGCCGGCGAACGGCACCAGGCCGATCGCCGCACCCATCACCAGGCCGGAGAGCATCGCCGTGCGGCCCCGCGAGCGCAACTCGGTGAGGCCGGCAGCGAACAGGCCGCCGACCAGCGCGCCGCCCGTGAACGCGGCCAGCAGCAGGCCCAGCCCGACGGCACCGGCGGCGAAGCCGTGGGTGGCCAGGGTCGGCAGGGCGACCCTGGTGGCTCCGCCCACCGTCAGGTTCGCGATCACCGTCACCGTCAGCACCGCGCGCAGCAGCGGCGATTCCCGCAGCAGGCCGCGGAAGTTCCTCGGCACGCAGGCGCGTTCGGAGATCGGGCTGGGTGCTGCGACGAGGCTGCCGCGACCGATCAGCAGCAGCGTCGCCGCCGACACGGCGAAGGTCGCCGCATCCAAGCCCAGTGCGGCGGCCGGGTTCAGCCAGGCGACCAGCGGGCCGGCCACCGCCGGGCCGAGCAGACCGGCGCCGAAGGTGACCGTACTGTTCAGGGCATTGCCCGCGTGCAGGTCCTCGGCGGGCAGGAGGGTCGGGGTGATCGCCCAGGCGGCCGGCAGGAACACCCCTGCTCCGAGGCCGACCAGCAGCGCGAGCCCGCCGATCAGCCAGAAGTCCGCCGCCCCGCCGGCCGCGGCCGCGCACAGCCCGGCGGTGGCGAGCAGCCGGCCGAGGTCGGCGGTCAGCATCACCCGCCAGGCGCCGAACCGGTCGGCGAGCATGCCGCCGAGCGGGGTGGCGGCCAGCCGTCCCGCGCCGTAGGCGGCGACCACCAGGCTCAACTGGCGGGCGCCGCCGGCGAGGGAGTAGACCAGCAGCGGCAGGGCGACCACCTGGAACGCGTTGCCGAACTCCGAGGTGGCCTGCCCGATCACCAGCAGTCGATAGCCGCGCGAGCGCAGCGGCGCGACGCCGATCCGGGGGCGGAACCGCAACAGCCCCGCCGCGCCGCCTGCTCCCGCGCTGCCCGTCCCCGCGCCGCTAGCCATCGAGCGAGACCGGCAGCGACTCCAGGCCGCGCAGCATGATCGTGTTGCGCCAGGGCAGGGTCTCCTCCGCGACGGCCAGCTCGATCCGCGTGAAGCGCTCCAGCAGGCCGGTCAGCGCGACCTCGCTCTCCAGCTTGCCGAGGAAGGAGCCGAGGCACCGGTGCAGGCCCTGCCCGAAGGCCAGGTGGCCCGGATCGCCGCGGTCCAGGATCAGCCGGTCGGGATCGGTGAAGCGGGCCGGGTCCCGGTTGGCCGCACCGAGCGAGAGCAGCACCAGCTCGTCCGCCGGGATCTCCACGTCGTCGACCATGACGTCGGCGTTCGTGAACCGCAGCGTGGCCATGCTCACCGGAGACTCGTAGCGCAGGAACTCGTCGATCGCGGCCGGCATCGCCGCCGGGTTGGCGCGCAACCAGGCGAGCTGGTCGGGGTGGTGGAGCAGCGCCAGCGTGGCGGTGCCCAGCAGGTTGACCGTGGTCTCGTGACCGCCGATCAGCAGCAGGAAGACCATCGAGAACACTTCCTGCTCGGTGAGTTCACCGGCGTCACAGGCCTGCACCAGGTCGGTCAGGATGTCCGCGCTCGGTGACGTCCGGCGGGCTGTCATCAACTCCCGCAGGTAGTCGTTCAGTTCGGCGGTAGCCTGGCCGAACGTCATGTCGCCGCCCTGGGTGAGGATCGCCGTCGACCAGGTACGGAAGGCCTGCATGTCCTCCGGGGGGAATCCCAGCAGCTCGCAGATGATCATGATCGGCAGCGGGAAGGCGAAGTCCGTCACCAGGTCGGCGGTCTCCCGCCCGCGCAGCCCGTCCAGCAGGCCGCCGGCGATGCGCTCGACCAGCGGTCGCATCAGATCGACCCGCCGGCGAGTGAAGACGCCCTGGATCAGCCGGCGCAGCCGGGTGTGGTCCGGCGGGTCACTGTTGAGCATGTGGACCACCTCCGAACCGAGCGTCAGGCCGGCGCCCCGCCCGCTCGCGATGGCCTGGCTACGGCGGACGTCCTGCCCGAAGCGCGGGTCCAGCAGCGCGGCCCGGACGTCCTGGTAGCGGGTCACCAGGTAGACCGGCAGGCTCTCACCGAACTCCACGACGGAGACCGCGCCGGCCTCGCGGATCCGGGCGAGCGTGGGATAGGGCTCGCGGATGAAGGCGGACATCCGCGCGGCGGCGTCGTCGACCGCGGTGGTCATGGATCTCTCCTCGGGCTCGAACTCTCGCAACTACACGGTCAGCGACGGGAAAGGCCAGCGGCGCACCCGCATGGGCAGGAACCACGCGCGGCCGGCCTGTTCGGCGATCAGACCGGCCTCGGCGAAGTCCCGGTGGACGGCCTCCGGCAGCAGGCCGGCCTCGACGCCCTCGGCCAGCGCGTCCACCTGTGCCAGGTGGCCCGGCTCGTCGATGGTGAACAGCTCCAGCGTCCCGAACCGGCGGTCGCGCACCTCGACGAAGCCGGGGCCGCGCCGGAAGACGCACTTGCTCGGGTAGTACGTGGCGCGCCAGTCGGCGACGACGTCCTGTGGGGCGCCGGTCAACTGCTCGGGCGGGTACAGATGGTGGAACCGGCGCTGCGCTGCGCAGCCGTCCGTGCAGACCGCCTGCCAGAGCACGGCCAGCCCCTGCCCGGTCGCCTCGCGCAGCAGCATCAGCGCCCGCGCGGAGGCCGCCGGCGCGTCCCGGCAGAGCCGCACCGGCTCGGTCAGCCGCAGGCAGCGGACCCCGGCGCGGTGCAGCTCGGTGACCTCCGTCTGAGCCGGGCCGGGCAGAATTCGGCGACCGAGCGCGAAGCCCGGCAACTCCCGGGCGACGGGGTCGTAGTCGAGCCAGAGCTCGACCTCCGGGCCGGCCGCGCGCCAGGAGGCGGCATCGGTCCGTTCAGCCGATCGTGACGGCATCGAGCACCTCCTCGGTGCGAGGACGGACGGCGGCGGGGCCGTGCCGGTGCTGCATCCGCATCAGCACCTGGTTGTCGGACTCGACGGCGACCTGCAGGAAGCTGTCCCCGTCGTGGAACAGCAGGCCCAGCGCGGTGAAGCGCTCCAGCACCGGCTCGACCGCCGCCGCGCCGCCGGGGACCTTGGCGGCCAGCGCGGCGGCCGAGCGGGGCTGGGCCAGCAGCCGGAAGGCGGCGAGCTCGACCGGATCGGTCAGCTCGACCACCCGCCAGTCGTACCCGGGCCGGGTGTTGACGAGCACGATCCGCCCGTCCGCGTCCCGGTAGCTGAGCCGGCTGTCGGGGAACCGTGCGAGCCAGGTGTCCACGGCCGCGCTCAGCCGCTCCGCGAGGTCGCCGCCGATCCCGCGCGGCGGTGCGGTGAACACGTAGGCCAGTTCGGCCAGTTCGCTCTCGGGAAGGCGGTAGGTCGCACGGTACTGGAAGGCCGGCCGGGTGATCGCGAAGCCCAGTTCGGGGCGGTCGAAGTACGGGCTGAACCGCTCGATCGCGATCCGTCCCGCTCCGGTCGGCGGGTCCAGGTGGTGCAGCACGGGCAGTTGGCGGATCACCGACTCGTAGTCGTCCGGCTGCTCGCCGGGGAAGCCGTAGAGGTAGTTCCAGGTCACCGAGACCCCGGCGCTCTGCGCGTCCCGCAGCGCGCGGACGTTCTGGCAGCCCGTCACCCCCTTGTCCATGATCCGCAGGACCCGGGTGCTCAGGCTCTCGATGCCGGGCTGCACCTGGGCCGCGCCCGAGTCGCCGAGGAGCTGGAACTGGTGGCGGCGCAGGTTGGCCTTGATCTCGAAGTGCAGCCGCAGATCGACCGGGAGTTCGGCCAGCGACTTCAGGACGGTGTCGAAGTAGCCCATGTCCAGGATGTTGTCGACCACGTAGACGTCCAGCAGCTGGTGGCGTTCGGCGAGCGCGAGCACCTCGGCGAGGAAGTCCGCCGGCGGCTTGGAGCGGAACTCCATCGAGGAGCCGTTGAGCCCGCAGAAGGTGCAGTGGTGCTTCTCGCCCCACCAGCAGCCCCGGGAGCCTTCGAGGACCAGCTTGGGATCGACCCAGCCGGCCGCGACGGAGGCGTCGAGCCGCTCGAAGAAGCCGTCGTAGCGGGGCGTCAGGATCGCCGCGGGCGGCAGCGGACGCTTCGCCATCTCGTTGGCCGTCGATTTCCCGGAGCCGTCGCGCCAGCACAGCCCGGGGACCGCGGAGAGGTCGCCGCCTTCCAGGAGTGCCGGGAAGGCGGCCTCGCCCTCGCCGCGCACGACGTAGTCCAGGAAGGGGAAGTTGCGGTGCAGCGCGGCGCCCTGCGGACCGTCGCAGTTCGCGCCGCCGAACACCGTGCGCACCTGCGGGCACCGCTGCTTGAGGAGCTTCGCGGCGGCGAGGCTCGCGGTGTTCTGCTGGAAGGTGGTGGTGAAGCCGACCAGGTCCGGTGGGTCGGCGGCGAGTTCTTCGACCAGTCGGGCGATGAACGCGGGGGCGATCGCGCGGGTGGCCCGGGTCAGCGCGATCTCCTGCTCGCTCGCGCCGTTGGCGGCCAGGTGCTCGAAGTAGCTCGCGAACTCGGCGGCGCCGTCGGTGCTGTCGTCACCGTCCCCGGTGCCGGGGGCCGGGACGTCCTCACCGTACAGCGCACCGGCGAACGCCCAGTCGCCCGCGCCCTGGAAGTAGGACTTCTCGGAGAAGTACTGGTAGTCGTCCACGCCGAAACCCGCGGTCTCGGCCGCCCAGTCCACGAAGTCCAGGTTGGCGTACCGCACTTCCACCTGATGGCCGGCGCGTTCGGCGGCGGTGTGCAGGATCCCGAGCGCCAGCGACGGCACGTCGATCGCGCCCCAGGGCATGTGCAGCAGGACGATACGCATGATGGCCACTTCTGTTGTTCGCAGGCGGTCGGTGAGGTGTCGCTCCGGGGCACCGCAGATGCCCCGGAGCGACGGAGGATCACTTGCCCTTGGGTTCCGGCTTCGGCTTCCGCTGCCCCTTGGGGGCAGGCGCGACCGCCGTGGCCTTGGTGATGTCGAGCGCGAAGTTCTGGACCACCACGGCGCCCCGGTCACGCTCCGGGGTGCTGATCGGGTCGTTCTGAACGCTGCGTCGCTTCATGGCTGTTCACCTCCTTCCATCGGCTCGGTGGGTACCTCGGGGCGGTCGCCCCGAGGTGGTCGGGGGTGCGGCGCCGGCCAGGCGTGCCCGGCGAACCGGACCATCGCGGCCAGCACCGATCGGTGGTCGGCGGTCCGGCGGCTGTAGTGGCCGCCGTCCACCCAGAGCAGTTCGTGCGGCACCGCCAGCCGGCGCAGGTCCGCGGCGTACCGGGCCACCTGGTCGGGTGGGCACCGCTCGTCGGTCCGCGAGGCGACCAGCAGGACGGGCGAGCGGACCTGGTGCACGTACGATCGCGGGTCGGCCGCGCGGTAGCGCTCGGGAACCTCGTCCGGGGTCCCGCCGAAGAGCTGCCGGTCGAGCTCGCGCAGTGCGGGGGTGGTGGTGCGGTAGGCGGCGGGGTAGTCCGCGATCGGCTGAGCGGCCATGCCGAGTGACCACAACTCCGGCTGCGCGCCCATCGCCAGCAGGGTCAGGTAGCCGCCCCACGAGAATCCGCACAGGCCGGTGCGCTCCGCGAGCGCCGTACCGTCGGCGACGAGCTCCGCGCGGACGGCGGCCAGGTCCTCGATCTGCGCCAGCCCGACCCGGTGGCCGTACTCGTGCTGCCAGCGGGCGCCGTAGCCGGTGGAGCCTCGGTAGTTGGTGCGCACCACTGCGTAGCCGTGGCCCACCAGGGCGTTCACCCGCGGGTCGTAGGAGTCCCGGTCGTGGGTGGCGGGGCCACCGTGGACCAGGAAGAGGGTCGGCCACGGGCCCTGGCCGACCGGGGTGCTGACGAAGCTGTGGATCCGCCCGTACGGCCGGGGCGTCCAGCGCCGGCTGCGGGAGGTGTCACCCCGGTCCGGATCGAGGTGGTGCGCCACCTCCGTGCCGGGGCGCAGTACCAGCGGGCGTGGCGGTGTCGACTCCCGGCTCCAGACGCAGTGCAGGGTGCCGTCCGGGGCGCAGGACAGGTCGTGGATCGTGCCGCCGGGTGTGCTGATCTCCCGGACGGGCAGAGCCTGTTCTGCCGACCCCGGTTCTGCCGGTCCCCGGCGCACCGATCCCTGCTGCGTCGCCCCCTGGTGCGTCGCCCCCTGTCCCGTCGGCGGATCGAGGTCGGCAAGGAGCAGCCGGCTCCGCCCGGCCCGCTCGTGCTGGATCAGCACCCCGTGCGGCCCCTGGTACCAGCCGGCCGATATCTGCGAGTCGAACGACAGTCCCGGGTACCTGCGCAGCCCCGCGCCCGCCCGCCAGGTCGCGACGGTGTACCGCTCGTCCTCCTCGACCACCAGCAGCAGCTCCGGTTCGAGTACCGCGAGCTGGTTGAACTCGATCGGCCAGAGCCGCAGTCGGCGGTCCCCGGCGAACCGCAGCGGACCGTCCGCCTGGGCACCCGCCGGCCACAGGACCACTGCGTCGTCCCCGTCGGGCCGCCCGCCGAGGGCTAGTAGCCGACCGTCCGGCGACAGGTCGGCCAGGCTCAGGTACCCCGGCGCCGAACCGATCAGCCGCGCCTCGCCCGCGGGCGGTCCGACGTAGCAGTGCGAGGCGCCGTCGACGCCGACGGCCACCGCCGCGAGCGCGCCCGTCCGGTCGAAGGCGACGCCGTACGCCCGCCCGCGCGGC
>NZ_JAHSQD010000177.1 GCF_020103755.1 Streptomyces sp. LS1784 | reverse complement strand
ACGGCTCGATGAACGTCCACTGCTCGTCGGTGAGTTGCCTACGTGTCACACGCAACGTCCTACCGGATCCCGCTTTCGAGCAAGCACGAAACCGCAATATTGATCACGACATCACACAGGCCCTAGACCTCCGGGAGGGCCTCCCGGCCGCCTTCGGCCGCAGGGCCTCCGTTGTCCACGACGATGTCCTCCGGAATAGTGCCGCTACCCATCCACTGGGCAGCGATCGCCGCCTGCTTCGCCGGGGACTCGCGCCGGAACCAGTCCAGCTGCGCTCCGGAGAGAAGCTCCAGGAAGTTGTCGGCCGCACCCATGCCTGCTCCTTGGGTAGAGGGTTCTTGCTCCTCTCTTCCTACTGCGTACGGGTGCTCCCCGCACGCCCGCCTGGCGGGTCGCCCGCTGCTGCCGTTCCGGGTAGCGGCGTGGAGACCAGCGCAGGTCACGCGGGCTGATTCCCTGTCTGGAGCGGCCGGACGAGGCTGGCGCCCCAGCAACCGACATTCACCCGAGCAGAGGGAAGGCCCCTGACGACGGGCAGCGCACACCGCATTTGGCCGGTCGCCAGCCGGACGAGTACGGCCCGGAGATGTTCCTGTACACGGTGTTCTACCGGCCGGACGGCTCCTGCCGGATCTGCCGGGCCTCGGTCTGCTCGCCGCCTGCCTCCAGGCGGTGCCCGGCCCGTGTTCCGCCGGGCGCCGCCTCGTTGGTCCGGGCATGACCGACTTCGGGTTTGACCGCGTAGAGGTACACCCAGCACTGGGCGCCGGCCCGCTCGGCTGCGCCCAGTGCGCGCGGACGCTGCTGATGTTCCAGGTCCTGGCCGGGCCGGGAGTGCTGGCCGCGCCGGGCGCCTGCCCGGACTGCGGCACACTCACGAGCGACGTTGCCGCCCTGGTCGATGTCCCCGCCGCGGCCGCCGTGCCCCTGCCCAACCGCCCGGGCCGACCCACCGGACGCCACCGCCGCACCCACCAATAGCCGCACACAAGGGCGGTGCGCGCCACGGGCAACGCAAGCTCACCCAGGAGGACACAGGGTCGGCAAGACGGTCAAACGCGCCGAGTCGATCAAGGAGCACCAAGCCCACCGAGGATAGCCAAGCTGAGCATGGCATCAAACATCCTGCGGGCCGGCATCTGCATCGGCTGTCGGAGCCTGTCGCTAAGGTCGGCACATGAGCGTGTCCCTCTACTATTCCGCACGCCGGGTGCTGCCGCTGACCGAAGCCGAGGCGGCCGAGTTGGAGCACATTGTCACCGCCCACCGTGAGTCCTTCCCGTATGCGGACGAGGAGAGTCTGTATCTCTACGGAGACGGAGGCGGCGAGCCGGGTGAGATCGTGGCCGGGTCGACCAAGCTGCCACCTCAGCTGGAGAGGGTGATGCCGGTGATCGCCCACGTGCTCGAGTCCGTGACCGAGCTGCGCCGGGCCCTGTCGAACGCCGAATGGCGCGTGCACATGGATGATCTGGACCTCCCGTGGGACGAGGACGAGGGGTACGCCTTGCCTGGCATATGAGTCGGAATCCGACGCCGTATCCCATCCAGCCCCGGTCCAGGGCGGCGTACAAGGCACCGTGGCCGCGCCGGTGCTCGATCGCCAACGACAGCTCGACCAGGGTCTTCACCGGTCCGTCCGCGCACAGCATGGCGTCTGTGAGCTCGAAGAGCGCGTCCTGGCGGCTGTAGAGGCATTCGTAGAACTCAACCCGAAAGCGGGACAAGATGCCCAACGCCCCACCTGCGGGCCCGTCGACGGGGAGACTCACACGCAGCGGATTGGGGTCTTCGGTGATGGTCTCGCCCTATTAATCCACGGCGCGTGCAATCCCAAGTTCCTGGCAGTATCGGGCCATGTCGAGAGATCCCTTGCTGGTCAGGGCCCAGGGCGTGTGGCAGGAGCTAGCGTCGGTACCGGTCTCGTTCGGTGCGGCGGGCGACGTCGACGTCGTCGTGTCTCCCAGGTCGAGGATCTGCCCGCGCGGGTGGGCGGGCATCGTGCTTCTCGGAGGGGCTGCGATCGTGACTGCTCCGAGCGAGGAAGCCGCCGCCCGCATCCGCAAGGCCGTGGCCGAGCTGCCCGCTGACCAGCTGACAGATCTGGAAGCGGTTGGGAGGGCGCTCCCGAACGGCGAGTTCCTTGGGCCCGCCGGGCTGGCCTATGTCGCCGCCGAAGGCTTCCGGCCAGCCGCGGCGCCGGCCGGCCTGCGCGTCGAGGAAGGGGCCGGCGGGTATTTCGATCTGGGCGATCTGGAACAGGTGGCCGGGACGGCGGACGCCGACGAGGCCGGCCTGGACGAGATGTCCTCTCCCGCGTTCGTTGTCCGGGTGGACGGCCAGGTGGTTGCTGCCGCCGGCTATTACGAATGGCCGGGCCGCGCCGCTCACGTGGGAGTCCTGACCGCGCCTGCCTGGCGTGGCAAGGGTTTGGCTCGCGCGACCGGGTCTGCGGCAGTGCGGCATGCGCTCGCGCAAGGCTTGCTGCCGCAATGGCGGGCCCGGGTCCCGGCGTCGCGGAAGGTCGCGGTCGCGCTGGGGTTCAGCGAGCTGGGCTCCCAGATGAGCTTCGAGCTGGTCTGATCACCGGGGCTGCCCTGCTGCGAGGGTGGCTCACGGCATCTCCTGGTGCTCGGCCTCGGTGGTCTGGAGCCGGTAGGAGTTGGAGCCGGTCTCGATCAGGGTGCATTTGAAGGTGAGCCGATCGGCAACGGCACGGCAAGGACGGCGACGCCCTGGTCGTCCTGACCGACGCAGCGCTCGCCGAGCTCGGCCTGCCGCCACTCGGCCGGGACGAGAAGAAGGACTTCGTCCAGCGTTTGGGCCAGCTGCCGAAGACCCACAAGGCCGTGAAGGCCATCGAGAAGGCCGGCTGGCTGCTCACCCAGCGGGGCCTCGGGCCGTGGGCCAGGGTCTATCGCACGCCCGAGGACGGCCGCCGTTAGTGCGTGCAGCTGTGCATCCCCGCCTGGGGTGCCCTCGCCTCCGGTGGCTGGCAGATCCCCGACGACCTCGGCCCGGCCGGCCTGGCCCGCCTGCTCGGCACCTACGCCACCCGGGTCCTCACCCCGCGCGGCTCCACCGCCGTCTCCGGCCTGGAACTCGTCACCGCACTGCGCCCGCCCACGAGGGCGGTGCGCACCGAGACGGGCTGGACGTCCGGCCCGGTGGAGGGCTCCCGTACGCGGGCGTTCGACCTGGCGCCGCCCGAGGTCCCGGACGTGCACCCGCTCGCCCAGGACCGCGGCCCGGAGCAGGAGCTGGTGACCGAGGCGTGGGACTGGCACCGCGAGCTCACCGAGCGGGAGCAGGCGGCGCCGTTCGCGGTCGGCCTCGACGTCAACATGGCCTTCCTCGCCGCCGCCGGCCGCCTGACCCTCCCGCTATCCGGCCCCGTGCACGAGCTCAACCCGGCCTTCGACAAGAAGCTGCCCGGCTCCTGGCTGGCCGACCTCTCCCACGTCGAGTCGGACCCGCTGCTGCCCTCGCCGTTCACCGCAGACGGCTCCCGGCCGACAGGACCTGCCTGGTACTCCACAGTGAAACTGGCCTACGCCCTGGAGCTCGGCGCCACGGTCCAGCCGACCGAGGCCTGGCTGCGCCACGAGCACGGCCCCTACCTCGACCCCTGGCACAAGCGGCTCCGCCAGGCCTACCTCGACACCATGGCCGCGCTCAGCGTCCCGCTGGACCTGGCCGACCACGACCCGCTCGCGTTCCTGGACGCCATGGCCGCCCTCAAGACCACCGGCGACCCGGCCGAGCTGGCCGTGCTCACCGCCAGGCTCGAGGTGCACCCCGCACGGGTGACGGAACGTCAGCGCGAAAACAGGAGTTCGACGGCGGGGCACCGTGGCTAGAATCGGCCGACACCATTCGCCAGTGCGAGCCCGAGACGAGAAACAGTCCCAGATGAACGAGGATCAGGCCCGCATGGTAGCGGCGCTGTCCGCAGCCGAATACGCGGATGTCGCCGCGCTCCAGCACGAAATCGGCCTGCGGGTCTCGGCCGGTGACTTCGACTGGGCCGTCGGCCTCGGCAGGGACATCGCCAGGCGGGCCACAGCGGAAGGGGGTCCCTCCGGCAACCACCTCGCGGTGCTGGGCCACCTCCTCCGAAGTCTGGCCGGCTGCGCGGTACCGGAGAGCCTGCGCGCTCTGCTCCGGACCCCTCTTTCGCTCTCACCGGACGGCCGGCAACGACAGCGGGAGGAGCGCGCGCTGGCGGCGCTGGTCGCCCACGGTCAAGGTGCCGAGGACATCGAGCGGGTGGTGTACGGGGAGCAGGCGGATGCGGTGCACCCCCGGGAGTTCCGGGCCTGCCTGCTGCACGAGCTGGTGCTCACCGGCATTCCGGTCGAGGACTCTCCTGCCCTCCTCGCCTTCGCGCACAAGCTCGTCGCGGACGGGCATCCGCTCGCCGTACTGCCCCTGCACCTGCTGCCGGAGGAGCAGGGGCTGATCCGCCCGGACGGTGCGGCACCCGACTGGACTTGGGCCGTGTCGTCCCTGACCGGGACGTTTCACGGCGCCGCCGAACTCCATGACACGCCGCTGATGCGGGAGCGTACGGCGGGCATCGACATGACCGAGATCAGCGTCCCCGAGACGGCCGAGGTGATGGGCGCGGCCATCCGACACTGGTGCACGGACTCGAACGGCCTGATCGCCGCTCAGGACTTCTGGTCGCCCGACCCGGTGCCGCCGGAGGACTTCCCCGCCGTGTTCGAACGGCTGCCGCTGACCCCCTGGGAGGAGGAGCGAGCCCGGCTCCACCCGTCGACCGCCGAGGAGGTGTTCCGGATCCTGCTCACCGCGGCCACCCGGGGATCGGCGTACGGCCCGGGGCAGTACGGCGCCCACGGGAGGCTGGCCACCTGGCGCTCGCTCGCCGGGCTGACCGGGGCCCCGGCGGACGCCCCGGTCGAGCGGATCGCCGAGTTGGTCCGGCAGACGCACTGGTTCCGTCCCGACCCCGGCTCCGCCTGGTTCTACGACATCGCCTGGGACCTGGCCGTGGCGGCGCTACGCCCCGACGGCCAGCGGATAGCTGTACTGGCCGCCACTGACACCGACTGACTGACGGCCACCCGACCCAGCACGTACCCGGCCACCAGGGTGACCGCAGCGACCACGACCAGGAGCACGCCGCCGTTCACGCCCACTCGACGCCGTGTTCGGCGAGCTGTGCGAGCTGACCGGGGCTGAGCTTCGCCCGGCGGGCCTTCTGGTTGTTCAACCACGTACCCAGACCGACGTGGACGACCTCGGTGCTCTCCTCCCCGCCAGGACCGGTCACCGACACCTCCAGTGGCTCCTTGTGCGGGCGAGGAACTCGGGGATGCCGCTCCCGCTCCACGAACTGCGCGAGCGCGGCCAGGCCCTGGGCGAACCGGTCCGTGCGGGACACCTTCGGCTTCGCCTCCGCGGCGGCCTTCGCCGCCACCAGCTCGGCGTCGGCCTCGATGCCGATCGCCGACAGCAGATCCCGCTGGTCCGCCTCCAGACCCGGCCACCCGGCCCGCTGCGCCTTCACCCACCGGCCGAGCTGCTCGCCCTCGAACACCGTGTCCACGGGCAGGGCGGTCCAGTCGACCAGGCCGTCGGTGTCCAGCCACCACAGCCGGGCGGTGGCGTAGGCGCGCTGCCAGGTGATCGGCCAGATGGGGCACCACCACGGGTCGATCTCCTCCAGCGCCCGGCGCCGCTCCGGGGCGAGCGAGCCCTGCTCCCCGGCCGGCACCTGCACGGAGGCCCGCAGCTCCGACAACCCGGTGCCGATCGCATACCCGCCGACCGACGCCCGCGCAGGCGCCGCCAGGCTGCCGCCGTGGCCCTTCGCCCAGACCCGCGCCCAGTCGAGACCGGCCTCGAACCTGGCATCGCTCACGGACCAGATCATCCCGAGCGCGTCCAGCATCTCCACTCGGTATGACGCCAGTTCGCCGGCCGCATTCTCACCCCGCCGGTCCGACAGCCACTTTCCGAGCGGATAATTCCCCATCTCCCCGACCAGCGCGGAATAAGGGACGTCAAGCCCGCCGGTCTCCTCGAACCACCGCCGCGCATGCCCGATCCCCTCACGCCACAGCTGCGTCTCACCGACCAGCACCCGCGAGGCGATGAACAGCGCGAGCACGTTCTCGTCCACCGGCGTCTGGAACCGCACCGGCAGCGTGAACGCCCCCGACCCACCCGCACCCACACCGCTCTGACCAGGCCCGACAGCAGCCTCAGCGCTGCGCCCCTTGGTCCGCTTGCCCGACTTCTGCGGCACCGCCAGGGCCTCCACCACCTTGGCGTCGTGCGACCTCAAAGCGGTTATCTGGAGGCGGGGGAGTGTGCGGGACGTTTGTTCTGCAGGGCTGGTCAACGGCAACAGCCCGCCGGTTCCTGGCGGCATCCCACGGCTACTTGTCATAGACGACCTTGAAGCCCTGGGACGCATCCTCGTACCTGGTGAGTTGGCGGCGGAGCGCAGCTGCTGCCTGCGGTGCTCGAAGTTCCAGCTCAGCCCAGTGAGTGAAGCGCAGTTCATTGGGCATCTCGACCAGGCCGGTGATCGCATCCCAGAACGCGGCCCAGTTCATGCCGTAGAACGAGGGGAAACCGAGCTGCTGCTTCAGGAGGCCGTGAAGCTCGCGCTCACTGTGAAGCGCACCGACGTCGATTACCACACGTTGAGGCACATCCGGCTCCGGCTCCTCAGGGTATCCCCAGAAGGACGGGAGCCACCAGCACAGGATTGACCGGTCGTCGGGCCAAGGACGCAGAGCTTTGCTCTCCCGGTCCTCGAACGAGTCCGTGGTCGGGTCGATCGGGCGCCAGCCGGGATCAAGAGATTCATCGTCTGCCGGTGGCCGTACGAACCGTCTGCCGCGCTGATCACAGGCGCCGTAGGTCTGGAAGTTCTGCTGGGCTTCGAAGAGCGAGACGCGGTTTGCGCCGCCCGGCATGAACGGCCAGCGGAACTGCAGCAGGTCGTCTTCCCAGAAGCAGACCGGGCAGATGGCGTATGAGCCGGGCCATCCGTCCTCGACATCGAAGACGAGGTGACCGCAGCAGGGGCAAGGGCGACGGTGATCCACCGGGCCAGTGTGGGTTGCATCCCAGTCAGCAGCGACCCAATTTCGGGAAACGGTCACCGCAGCGGATGGTCCAGCCGGTTGAGGGTCTGCTGCAGCTCTCCCGCAGCGAGCAGTCCGACGAGCACGTCCACCATCCCCGCGAGGCCCGGTGAACGGACGATCAAGCCGTCAGGACACGAGAAGTACCCGCCGCCCAGTGACTCTCCGGTACCGTCCCACCGCTCCATCAGCCGGCCGACTTCGCCTACGGTCAGAATCGTTGCCCCCCACCGTGACCCGTCGGGGAGGCTGACTTCCGCATCGATGTTGCAGACCTCGTCGAGGTCCTCATCCGGATCCGGCAGGAAGCGGATCTCAGAGGGCGTTCGGTAGGGGATTCCCCCCAACTGTCCCGCTTTGATTCTTGCGGCACGGACTCGGTTCCAGGATCTCGTGGCGACCGGGCCCGTTTCCGCGGTATTGATCAACCGTGACGGAACGACGCAGGTATCCCTCTCGCCGAACGCCCCGGAACGCCTCCCCCGAGGAGGCCCTGCGCCAGGCCAAGGAGGCGGCCGGGGTCTGGACGTCCGGATCTGCGGCGGGCCCACCACGGTGCGGGAGTTCCTGGCCGGGGATCTGATCGACTTCCTGCCCGTGGCGGTGGTTGCCGATCGTGCTGGGGCGCGGCGTGCGGCTGTGGGACGGCCTGGAGGGGCTGGAGCAGCGCTTTGACGTGGAGTCCACCACCATGCCGAGCGGGGTCACGCACCTGGCCTTCACCCGCAGGCCGCGGTAATTCGGGTGACAGCGGCGGCCCGGTCGACCATCATCGGTCGGTGGCCGACACCTTGGACGTTCTGGAACTGCGCATCATCTGCCCACCGGCTGCCGAGGTCGGGCTGGAGGTCCGCCCGATCATCGGCGGACGGGACGTGTTCGCCGACTCCCCCTACCGGAGCGTCAGACCAAGGCACCTGCTGGGTTCGGCCAGGCTACTGCGGGCCACCGCCACCCCTCGCGAGGTCCGCATCGCCAAGACCGGATGCGTGGAGGAGTGCTGCGGCGCCGTCCACGTGACGATCAGGCGCGAGATGGAGCACGTGCTCTGGACGGGCTGGCGCAATCCGATGGACAAGGATTTCAGCCTCGCCGACTGCCGGTTCTCCGCCGCCCAGTACGACGCCGAGGTCGCCCGGGCCGAGGCGGACCGCAGGTGGCAGTGGCCCGGCACCCTGGTCGCCGATCTACTCGAAGCGAAGCTGACGGGAGACGGCAGTGGGCTGGCCGCGTGGGACTGCGAGCTCGAAGCGATCTGGGACAGTTGGAACGAACCCGACTGGATCGACGTCGTGCTGCGCCATCCCCGCGACTGCGACGAGCGCAAGGACCGCTGGCTCCAGTTCGGGATCAGGCTGCCGATCTCCGCGGACGACCCCGCCGGTCAGGCGGAGCAACTCGAAGCCCGGCTGACCGCCGAAGATCCCCGTGCCACGGCGCAGGTCTGGGGCGGTTCGCAGACGGCCGCCGAGAAGCTCGGCTACCGCTGGCCGCCGGAGTACCCCTGGGACTCGTGAGCAGGTGACCCTCAGTGGGCGTTCGATACCGGTTTAGGCTGCCACGAGTGGTTTCGGGCGGAGGTATTGCCCGGTTCTGTTCGGGTCGGCGGTCAGGCGGCTGGTCATGGAGTTCACCATGGCCCACTGGATCATCGAGCGTGACCGGTCCGGCAGTTCCTCGTAGTCGCGGTGGAGCCGCCGGTACCGGGACATGATCCCGAAGGTCTGCTCCACCCGCCAGCGGATCGGCTGCACGACGAAGCCCTTCTGTTCCTTGTCCCGGGCCACGACCTCGACATCGATGTCGAGTGCGGCGCCGTGCTTGACGACGCCGTTGTTGTAGCCGGCGTCCACCCATGCCTTGGTCACCGTGGACAGCTACCTGTACGCCACCGACGCCCCCTCCCCGCTGGAGCTGCTCCCGGTCAAGGACGACGGCACCCCGGTCCCCGGCGCGCTGCGCCTGGGTATCGCCCCGGGCAGCCACAAGCACGAGTCCTCGATCCCGCTCACGGCCGTGGTCGAGGCGATGGAGCGCCGGGAGCACCCCTCCAAGCTGGTCCACCGCTACACCACCGACGGCACCGCGATCGGCCCGGAGCAGAGCGGTGCCGACGGCGGGGCCGCCGGCACCGGCAACGACGATGAGGAAGGCGGGAACTGATGGCGGGCAAGGGGTTGTTCGGCCGGGTGCGGGAAGCGCTGTTCCCCTCCCGGAAGGCACCGGTGCAGTCCACGACACAGGCCGGCCAGGTACGGGACCGCAAGTACGGCGGGAACACCAAGGCCATGGCCGCCGCCTACGGCGTCTCGCCGCGCACGGTGCAGCGCTGGATCGACGGCTCCCGCCACCCCACCCCCAAGCACGTCGACCAGCTGCAGCGCGAGGCGGTCGAGGTGCAGACCACCGAACGCGGCCGGGAGCGCAAGGCCAAGCAACTCGCGCAGCGCGGCACCGTCTCCGGAATCGGGGCCCGGGTCGGCCGCGCCGTCAGCTTCGAGATCCGCGGTTCGGACGCGGTCCGGGCCCGCGACATCCACCTGAACCTGACGGGCGAGCAGGCCGCCGCCCTGGCCCTCGCCGAAGACGAGGACGAGGTGCGCGCCGTGATCGGCCAAGTTCTCGCGGACTACTTCAATGGCGGCGCCGGCTACGGCGGCTTCTCGGCCGACGACTTCGACTTCGACCCCAACGACTTCGACCTGAACTGACCTACCTACCACGCAGGGGCGTTTCAAAGTCCCGGTGATCACGTGAGTCCGCAGGCCAGAGCGGTCTGGAGGGTCCGGGGCGGCCCGTCACGTACGCATCGAAGCTCCGGTTGAACGAGGTGACCTTGCCAAGTCGCCTTGAACCGCTGGAGCTTCGATGTGCCGTCAGTCTGCCACTGTCTGTCTCGTCAAGTCGCCCGCTCTGGAGGATGTAGCGGGGCTCTCGCTGGCGGAGCGCCTGTGGGCGCTGCCCGATCCGCGTCGGCGGCGCGGTGTGCGTCACCCGTTTGTGGCGGTGCTGCTGCTTGCCGCCTCGGCGGTGGTCGCCGGCGCGCGCTCGTATGCGGCGATCGGCCAGTGGTCCACGAGTGCTCCGCAGCAGGCCCTGGCGCGGCTGGGCGCTCGTGTGGCGGGCGTGTTGGGGGTGCGCGTCGCGCCGAGCGCTGCCACGATCCGGCGGATCGTCAACCTGGTCTGTCCCGGCGGCCTGGCCGATCTGACCGGTGCGGATCCCGGCGGTGCGGACTCGGTTTCCGTGGATGGCAAGGCCGCCCGTGGCTCCCGGCTCGGCCGGACTCCCGCTGCCCACCTGCTGGCCGCGATGACCGGCGACGGCCGGACCATCACCCAGTTGCGGGTTCCCGACAGGACCAACGAAATCACCTGCTTCGCCGGGCGCTGCTCGGTGTGCTGAAGGCCGCGACGGTCAAGCAGGTCTGGCAGCTCGCGCAGCCCGGCCATGAGCAGCCGAACACCGTCGCGGGCGGACTGCGGGACATGGCGCGTCCGGAGAGCCGGCTGACCGAGCAGCGCGGCAAGACCGCCGGCCTCAAGAAGAAGCCAGACACCGACGGCGGGGGCGGCGGCGAGGGCGGCCAGGCCGTTCCCGCCATGTCGAAGACGAGGACGAGACTTCCGTGGCCTGTACGCGTTGAGTGTCGATCGGCGGCGTGGTTGGCACCTGAAAAGCATGTTGAACGTGTTCAAATTTACTGCCATGATGGGGCCGCTCCAGCAGCAGCCGAGCCGTCGGCGCCCCGACGGCTCGGTACTTCACTCTGCGCCGCACGGGGAGGAGAACAACCGCACATGGACAGGGCAGTGATGCGTACGGGGAGGGCTCGCGGTGCGCGTGCCGCGGCCTGGGTGCTGGTACCGGTGTCCTGCATCGCGGCGGCGTCAGGCTGCGGGGCACTCGGATCGCGGCCGGACGAGGTCTTGATCAGCCAGAGCGACCTGGCCGGCGCCTGGACGAACGGCGACGGCATGACGCCGCGGTTCGACACTGATCACCACGTCGCTTCCCGCGTACAAGTCGGCTCCTGTGAGCTCGACGGAACTTGGGAGTTCCATGTCTGCGACTCCGGTGCCTCCAGCCATTCCGACCGGGCCGACACCGGGGGCTATGGAGCATCCGTTTCAGTTTTCCAACCCCACCGCGTCACCCTGTGAGTGGCGGCCTCTAACGTGGACGGAGACCCCGGACCTGCGATGAAGAAAATGAAGAAAACCGTACTGGCCGTCGCAGTGGGCTGCGTGCTGACGCTGACCATCCTGGCCTTCGTGTTCCTGAATCCCTTCGGCGGTTCGATCAAGACGGAGGAACTCCTGGGCTCCTGGACCGGCTCTCAGGGGGCGCAGCTGACCCTGCATGAGGACGGCACCCTGTCCGCCGTCAACATCCCCACCGAGTTCGCGGACGTGGACGCCATTGCTGTCCGGCAGTTCAGCGGTCAGGGCAGCTGGAGCCTGGAGGAGAAGTCCACCCTGGCAGACCAGCAGATCGACGTGACGCTCGACGCGTCGGACGGCACCAGAACCAGCGTGCGGCTGCGCGTACGCGGTGACGGCGTCCGCGACGGGATCTACATCCCGGTGTCCGAGGACTCCCCGAAGAAGTTCGTGTTCAGGAAGTCCTGACACCTCGCGGACGCCACCGCACCGGGCGGGTGGGGCCGGATCGTCCGGCCCCCGCCCTGTCGTCGTTCTCGGCACCGACGACGGACGACGAACGAGGTCCACTTGGACTGTCCGCCGCCGGGCCGAGCAACGAGCCCGTGGCAGGTAGATGTCAATCCTCAGGGCCCGGCTGCGATATGCCGATCTGGTGTCAGTGGGTGGGCTGTCAGCGACGGTATGTCAGCTGGATGGCTGTTGAGGCTGTTCAGCGGGGTCTGGAGGGTTCAGGTGCTGCTGTCATGAGGATGGTATGGCGGGTGGTGTTCGCTGTCGTGAGGTGGTGTTCAGCTGACAGCCCGGGGCCCGCACGCCCCGATCTGGTGGCGCTTCGGCAGCCATCAGTGGCAGAACCTCACCGACGCCCTCGCCGACACCGAGTACCTCACCCGCACCCGGGCCCGCCTCGCGGCCGAGGAGCAGGCCGCCGAAGACGAGAAGGAACAGCGCCTGGAAGCCACCCGCTGCCCGGGCTGCGACCGTCGCGAGGGCGAGTACGACTGGACGCCCGGCGCCAGCGACGGCACCGAGCTCTGCTACGACTGCCGCAAGGAAGCCGACGACACCCGCGAGCACGACGTCCTGCTCGCCGCCCGCCGGGCGAACGCCGCCATGCACCCCTGCCACACCTGCCAGGGTTCCATCGGAGGCAAACCGGACTCGGTCGCCGAACTGCGCAAGCCGGCCGACCCGTACCGCCTGGAATGCCCCGACTGCGACGACAACCGCCACGCCAACGGCCGCCCGCCGATCATTCTTCCCCTGCCCACCAACCGCGACCGCCGCCGTGCCGCCGCGGGCAGGCTCGACGACCCGTACTGGTACATCCGCCTGCACCACGCGAAGGAGTACCCCAACCGCTGACCAGGCCCCATGGACGGCAGTGACCGAAGCGACCGACACCGAAGGCGGTGCGTGTGAAGTTGCATTTCGTTGTCGTGGCGAGTTGCAACGGTTTGTCGCGTCGTCCTGTGGGCCGATGCCTGGTCAGACATCCCATGGCGTAGGGACGTCAAGCGGCTGTGGCGAGGGTTGCGTGGTGTGACCATGCGGTGGCCTCGTCGTAGAGGGCTCGGGTCTTGAGGCATCCGTGGAGGATGCCGACGAGGCGGTTGCCGAGCTGGCGCAGGGCGGGGTTGTATCCGGCGTCGCGGGCTCGCTGTTTGTCGTAGTAGCGGCGGGCGCCGGGCGAGGTGTTGATGGCGGAGAAGGCCTGCCTGTGGAGGGCGTCGGCGAGGCGGTCGTTGCGCGCGTGTCGGGCGTAGACGGCGTGGGTCCTGCCGGAGGCGCGGGTGATCGGGCTGGTGCCGGCGTAGTTCTTGCGGGCCTTGGCGGAGGTGTAGCGGGTGGGATCGTCCCCGAACTCGGCCAGCACCCGGGCGCCGGTGATTTTGCCGATGCCGGGCATCGACAGGTAGATCTCAGCGTCCGGGTGCGCGAGAAAATGCGCGCTCACCTGCTGTTCCAGCGCGGCTATCTGCTCGTTCAGCGCGATCAGCAGGTTGGCGTGCGCTGTCGCCGCCGCGGCGTAGGCGGCGGCGACCGGTGCGGCGATGGCGAGCTGGGGCTCGCGCAGGCCGGCCTGGATCGCGGCGGCTCTCTGGTCCCGGTTGCGGCGGCGGTGCCGGGCCAGGACGGCGAGGATCTGCGGGCTCGTCAGCTTCGCCGCCTGCTCGGGCGTTGGGGCCTTGACCAGCAGTTCCAGCGCGTCGGTGCTGGTCAGTTCCAGGCCCGCGTAGGCGTTCAGCGCGCCGGGGAAGTACTCGCGCAGTGTGTTCCGAAGCCGCTGGAACGCGCGGGTGCGTTCCCAGATCAGGGTCTGGTGAGCACGGGCGACGACCTTGATCGCCTGGGCCTGGTCGCTGTCCCCGGCAACCGGCCGCAGCTGGTCGCCGTCGATGCGGACCATGTCGGCCAGTGCGTGGGCGTCGCCCTTGTCGCTCTTGGCCCCGGAGGTGCCGTACCGCTCCTTGAACCGGGCCGCCTGGCGGGGGTTGACCGCGTAGACGCGGTAGCCGGCCGCGATCAGCGCCTGCACCCACGGTCCCCGGTCGGTCTCGATCCCGACCGCCACCTGCCCGGGCCCCAGGTCCTCGCCGCCGTGGCGGGCGACGAGGGCGTGCAGCTTCGCGATGCCCTCCACGCCCTCCGGCAGCCGCGCGGTACCCAGCCTGCGGCCCGTCTCGTCCTGGACCTCGACGTCGTGGTGATCTTCGGCCCAGTCGTCACCGATGAACAGCACCAGCACCCGCCCTTTCGCTCTTGTCCGGTCATGCGCAGCCTGCGGAAGGCGCGGCTCGCTCTCTAATGGATCAAGTGCTCACGCCCAACCGCCCGGCGGGCACGCCATCCCATCAGCAGTCAGGCCTCCCAGCCGACCAGCGGGGGCACGGTCTGACCACAGAACTCGCAATGGCTCGGAGGCTAGGAGTGCTCACCCGCTGGCGGCTACGGACCGTAGTTTCTCCTACGGTCCGATGAGGCCCATTAGGTCCTGTCCGGTCGATCATGAGCGGAGCCAGATGGCCAGTGCCGCGACGGTGACCGTGCCGAGGAAGACGTAGACGCGCTTGTCATATCTGGTCGCGACGGCGCGGAAGTTCTTCAGCTTGTTG
>NZ_JAHSQD010000176.1 GCF_020103755.1 Streptomyces sp. LS1784 | reverse complement strand
CAGGAGGGTGGCGAGCAGCTCGGCGATGGCGGGGCCGGCGTCGGCGGGGCGGCGGAGCTGTTCCCCTCGGGCGGCTCGGGGGCGCTGCGCGTCGGCGCGGGTGGGGCTGGCAAGCTGTGCTGGTCGGGGCGCCGCCGGGCGCCCCTCGGCGAGGGGGGGTACTCGTGGTGGATGGACCGGCGGCTCGGCGCGTGCCTCCTCTGGATCCGCAGGTGCGGGCTGCGGTCGCGGCCGCTGGGGAGCGGGCGCGGCAGGTGCTCACCCCGGAGTGCCTGGCGGCATGGCAGGAGCGGGACGCCGCTGACCGGCCCCGCCCGACGCTCGACCGGTTGCGCGATGACGGCCGGTTCGAGGTGACGGAGCTGCGCGTGCCGCGGGCCGACGGCGGGGACGACGTCACGCTCGTCAGCGCACGGCCGGCCGGGGTTCGCGAGGAGCTGCCGCTGCTCTACTACCTGCACGGCGGCGGGATGGTGACGGGCAACGCGTGGTCCGTCCTGCCACGGTTGCTGCGCGGGTGGGCGCTGCCCCTGGGGTTGGCGGTCGTGTCCGTCGAGTACCCGCTGGCACCGCGCACCCGCTTCCCCGGAGCCGTCGAGGCCTGTTACGCCGGACTCGTCTGGGCGGCCGAGCACGCGGGTGCGCTGGGCGTGGACGCGCGGCGCGTGGTCATCGGCGGCAAGAGCGCCGGCGGCGGGCTCGCCGCGGCGCTGGCCCTGCTGACCCGCGACCGGGGTGGTCCGGCGCCGGTCGGCCAGCTGCTGCTGAGCCCGATGCTCGACGACCGCGGCGACACCTTCTCCAGCCACCAGATGGCCGGCCACGACACCTGGCACCGCACCTCCAACGCCACCGCCTGGCAGGCCCTGCTCGGCCACCGGTACGGCGCCGCCGACCTCTCGCCGTACGCCGCTCCGGCCCGCGCCACCGACCTGTCCCGGCTGCCCGCGGCGTACGTCGAGGCCGGGTCCGCCGAGACGTTCCGGGACGAGGCCGTCGCCTACGCCAACGCGATCTGGCAGGCGGGCGGCGAGGCCGAACTGCACGTGTGGCCTGGCGCCTGCCACGGTTTCGACACCCTCGCCCCGCACGCCGCCATCGCCCGGGACGCCCACGACGCCCGCACCCGCTGGCTGCGGCGCATCCTCCAACGGTGAGCCGGGCTCGGACCGGCAGTCACGGGGCAGGCCCGTCCTCGGCCGGTCCGGCGCCGCTCGGGTCCGCCCGGACGCCGACCCGCCCGACCGGTCAGAGCCAGCCGCGCTCGTCGGCGACCCGCAGGGCCTCGGTGCGGTTGCGGGTGCCGGTCTTGGCGATGGCGGAGGAGAAGTAGTTGCGGACCGTTCCCTCGGACAGGTAGAGCTTGGCGGCGATCTCGGCCACGCCGGCACCCGGGCGGGAGGCGTTCAGCACGTCGCGTTCGCGGGCGGTGAGCGGGGAGGCGCCCGCCGCGAGGGTGGCGGCGGCCAGTTCCGGGTCCACCACCCGCTCCCCCGCCGCGACCCGGCGGATCGCGTCGGCCAGCACCTCGGCCGGAGCGTCCTTGACCACGAACCCGACCGCGCCCGCCTCCATGGCGCGGCGCAGGTAGCCCGCGCGGCCGAAGGTGGTGAGGATGACCACCCGGCACCACGGCGCCTGCTGGGCCAGCACGGCGGCTGCCGCCAGGCCGTCCAGTCCGGGCATCTCGATGTCGAGCAGGGCGATGTCCGGCCGGTGCTCCCGGGCCGCCTCCACGACCTGGTCGCCGCGGCCGACGGCGGCGACCACCGCGAAGTCGTCCTCCAGGTCGAGCAGGGTGCGCAGCGCGGTGCGGACCAGTTCCTGGTCCTCGGCGAGCAGCAGGCGGATCGTCATGTCGTCCCTTCGTGGCCGGAGGCGGGCCCGCCGGGGTGCGGACCGCCCGACGGGACGGTGACCGCCAGCCGCCAGCCGCGCGGGTCCAGCGGGCCGGCCTCGACCGTACCGCCCGCCGCGGCGACCCGTTCCCGCAGTCCGGTCAGGCCCTTGCCGTCGACCGTGACGCCCAATCCGTTTCCGCCCCCGGTGCCGTCGTCGCGGATCTCCATCGAGGTGGCGGTGAGCAGCACCGAGCAGCGGTCGGCCCGGGAGTGCCGGACCACGTTGGTGATCCCCTCGCGCAGCACCCAGCCGAACAGCTCGCGCTCCCCCGGCGCGACCGTGTCCGCCGCCGTCGGAAGGTCGGCCACCACCCCGGCGGCGCGCAGCAGTTCGCGTCCGCGGGCGAGTTCGCCGGCCAGGGTCACCTCGCGGTAGCCGGTGACGGCGGTGCGGACGTCGGACAGCGCCTGGCGGGACAGCGTCTCCACGGCGGCCATCTCCGCCACCGCCTGGTCCAGGTCCAAGCCCGCGAGCCGCTGGGCGAGGCGGGACTTGACGGTGATCGCGGTGAGCGAGTGCCCCAGCAGGTCGTGCAGGTCCCGGGCGATCCGGTTGCGCTCGGCCTCCGAGGCGAGCCGCGCCACCTCGGCCCGGGCGGCGACCAGGGCGTTGTTGGTGGCAGCGATCTCGGCGAAGGCGCCGCAGGTGAGGGAGGTGAACAGCAGGGCCAGGGCCTGGAATCCGCCGGGCCCGGTGTGCCAGGGGCGCACCGCCCAGGGCACCACCAGCGCGGCCACCGCCCCGGCCGCCACCGCCCGGGCGGCCTGCTCGCGCCACTGGATCGCGATCGCGGAGACGACCACGGTGGCGAGGAAGAAGGCACCCTCGTGGGCGAACGGCAGCGCGGCCAGGAACAGCGCCGTCATCACCGCCAACAGCGGCGCCATCCAGCGCCGTCGGCCCCGCCCGAGGGCGAGGACCAGCAGCGCGTAGCAGAGGCAGAACGCGGCGACCACGGCGTACCCGGCCACCGCGGCCGCGCCGGAGACGGTGCCGCCCACGGCCACGGCGGTGAGCCCGGGGAAGACCAACATCCCGCTGCCCAGCAGGAGGCGCCGCCAGCCCCGCCCCCAGTACGGGACGGGGCTCGGCACGCGCTCACGGCCGAGGGCGGTGGTCGCGCGCTCTTCGCCCGCGCGCTCGCGGTCGCGATCGATGTCGAGGTCGCGATCGTGCTCGCGATCGATGTCGAGATCGGTCATCCCTGGGTCCCCCTCCTCAGAGCCTGGCGAACAGGCTACGCAGGTGCCGCCCGTTGACCACCGCGGCCACGCCCAGCAGGGCGAGCCCGCAGACGCCCTGCTCGACCTTCATCCACACCGGGAAGGTCCCCGGCAGGGCGATGATCGTGGCGATGGCGACGAGCATCACGGCCGAGAGGATCCGCAGCCGCCGGAAGGCGCTCCGGGAGCCGTTGGCGGCCCGGACGGTCAGCAGGAGGGTGAGGGCGGCACTGGCCACGACGATGGTGCCGCGGACCAGGACCGCCGGGTTGACCACCGTGTGGTGGTCGCGGAGGGCGATGGCTGCCGCCAGCGTGACGACGCTGAGGCCGAGGTAGGCGAGCACGAGCCGCCTCACGGTGCGGAAGGCCCGACGGGTGTCGGGGTGCTGCGGGTCGGTGGAGGTCATGGCGTCCATGCTGGTGGCCGGCCCGGTGCACGGGGCAGTGTGTTCGCGCACCGGCCCACCGTGACAATTGTCAGCGTCGCCGGGCCCCCGCCGGCGGCTCCGCGTCCAGCAGGCGCACCATGTGCAGCTTCGCGACCGCCCGCCCGTCGACCAGGACGGCCCTCGGCTCCCGCCCCCACACCTCGAAGCCGCAGACGGTGTAGAGCCGCAGGGCCGGCTCGTTGCCCTCCGAGACGGTCAGCAGCACCTGCCGCAGCCGCCCGTCCTGCGCTGCCGTGTGCAGCACCTCGTCCACCAGGGCGCGGCCGATCCCGCGGCCGGCGGCGCTGCGGGCCACCGCCATGCCGTACAGCGTGCCCTTGTGCCGCTCCTGGCCGCGCGGCGGCACCCTCAGCCCGGCGGTGCCGACCAGCGCGCCGGTGCCGTCGAAGGCGCCGATCAGCGCGCCCGGCCCGTCCTCGGCCTCGGCCAGCCGGCGCAGCGTCGCGGACAGCGGCTTGCCGGCCTCCTCGGCGTGGCTGGAGGTGAAGGCGGTCGGTGTCTCGCGCAGCGCCGCCAGCCGGAAGGCCCGGTACGGTTCGGCGTCCGCGCTGCGGAGGCGGCGCAGCTCCACGGGACGCCGGCCGCGCTCAGCCGAGGCTGACACGGGTGCACCTCGTCACGTACGGCAGAGCGATCTCCTCCCGGCCGGCCAGGTCCGGGTGGGTGGCCAGCAGTTGCTCGACGTCGGCCAGCAGACGGACCCGCTCGTCCTCCGGCAGCGCGATCACATAGCTGCGCGAGGCGACCATGTCGACGATCCCGGCCCGGGTGGTGACGTGCTCCCAGCGGATCTCCAACCGCTCGGGCGGGCCGAACGGCGCCGGCAGGACCGGCCGGGTGTCGATCCGCTGCCGCGCCGAACGGTGCATCAGCACGCCGAGCGCGGCGGCCCACGGCTCGGACTCGTCCCGGACGTTCCACACCAGCGCGAGCGTCCCGCCGGGGGCGAGCACCCGGGCGATCTCCGGCACCGCGACCGCCGGGTCGAACCAGTGCCAGGCCTGCGCCACCACCACGGCGTCCACACTGCCGTCCGGCAGCGGGATGCGCTCGGCCGAGCCGGCCCGGACCGCCGCCTTCGGCACCGCCGCGGCCAGCTGCGCCCGCATCCCCTCGTCGGGCTCGACCGCCACCACGTCCAGGCCCGCCCCGGCCAGCAGCCCGGTCAACTTGCCCGTCCCGGCGCCCAGATCGAGCACCCTCCGGGCCTCCCGCGGCACCGCCGAACCGATCAGCGCCTGCGGATAGCCCGGCCGGCCGTGCTGGTAAGCCTCCGCCGCCGCCCCGAACGACCGCGCCCGCAGCCGCCCGGCCCACCGCCTGGTCGCCCCCTGCCGCGTCATCCCGCAGGCCCGCCCGATCTCCTCCCAGGTCGCCTCCCGCCCGCGCCGCAGCTCCTCCACCAGCCCCGTCCGCCGCTCCTCCAGCGCCTCGATCACGCCCGACAGCCGCCGCAACCCCTCCACTCCGCCCCCATCGGCCACATCCTCCGCCACCCGCCGACCAAGATCACTCGTGTCCATGGCCAGGCACTGTACGGACTCGCGGAGGAGATCGTCAACATCCATTGCGCATTCACGCAACATTTGTTGCCTTCGGTTGCGCCACCGGCCCCGGCCGTGGTGCGGCCGGGGCCCGTCAGCGACCCGCCGTCACAGCGGTCGGAGGGTGAGCGCGAACTGGGGAAGCGCCAGCAGGAGCAGGGCGGTGCCGGTCTCGATCCAGCGGTACTTCGCGCGGATGATCGCGCTGGTGCCGGCCAGCGCAGAGAGCAGCGGCCCCGTCGGATCGTGCCCGGCCCGCTCGAAGGCGCGGTGCAGCCGCTCGGGGCCCGCGCCCGGGGTGATGTGCCCGAAGTACCCCGGGCCGGCCACGCCACCCCTCCGCCCCTTGCGGTGGCGCGGCACGAGCGCGGAGGCGAAGCAGCCGACGGCCAGCAGGGCGCTGGCCACGGCGCTCCACCGCAGGAGCGGTACGGCCCAGGCCAGGGAGCCGGGACCGGCGCCGCCGTCCAGGGGGACGAAGGTGGCGAGCACCGCACCGGTGAACGCCAGGAACACGGCGGCCTTGGTGTCGGCCCGGACGAGCTCGGCGCTGTTGGCCGCCATCAGGCGCTCCATCGCCGACACGGAGGACGGGCTGGACACTGCTGTCGGCCCGGTGGGCCTGCGGCTCCTTCCCACGGAGCGCCGGCGGGGCCCGGCGGCCATGCGCCGACGCGGCTGTCGGTGCACGCGCGCCCCCGTCACCGCGGGCTCCCGTTCGGTACGCCGCCGGCCCAGCCGTTGACGTGCGGGCGAATCTTGACGAAGTCCGGCCCAGGGGCCTGCGGGGCCGGACCGGGGACCTGCCGTCCGAGGGACACCAGACGGTCGCGCAGCACCTTGGAGATCTCCTCCTGCTCCTGCGTCGTCAGCTTGCCCAGCATGCCTGCCATCTGGTCCTGCCAGGTGGTCTCGCCGCGGAGCAGGTCGGCGTGGATGACCACCCAGTCCAGGACGTCGCGCACCTCGTCGGGCTTCCTGGCGAGCCAGAGCCCGGCGAGCGCGAGCGGGCCGTCCTGGACGGCCCGTCGGCAGAAGGCGTACTCCTCCTGGCTCTTGGCCGTCCAGTCGAAGGGCACGTCCATCGCGTCGGGCTCTCCGAGCCTCAGTTCGTTGCCGTGCTCACGGGCGAAGACATCCGTGACGCGATAGCCCAGGCCGAAGTGGGGCAGCGCGTACGGCGCCGCAAGGTACTGCACCAGTTCATCGGGGCCCAGCCTGGTCTGTGCGGCGGCGAACTGGTCGTTGAGCTGGCGCAGGCGGCCTTCGAGGTCCTTTCGGACCGGCAGCCAGCCCCGGCTGGTCCGGGTCCGAACGGCCTGCGCGGCATCCTGGACCCACCACAGGACGTGCACCTCCACCGATTCCGTACCGTACGGGGTGGGGAGACGCACTGCCCGGACGCCCGGCCGCTCGTCCAGCTCCACCAGGTACGCCCGGTCGAACCCGCGCAGTCCCAGCCGCGCGGCGGATCCGCCTTGCTCCCCCACGTCAGCCGGTCTCGTACGGCTCTCCCCCAGCCGGTGGTACATCCCGGCCCGGTCCCGCAGGACCAGGGCCCGGTCGCGCCGTCCGGACCAGCGGTGCCAGAGGATCTCACGCCAGGGGGCTCGGGTGGCCTGGGTGTAGACGGGCGGGTCGTTCTCGACGGTCATCGGGGTCCTCCGAAGGCAAGGGCGGAGCGGTACGACTGCGGCTCGCCACGCCGCCAGGCCTCCAGGGCGTGCTGGGCGATGTCGCGGCCGACCAGGTCGGGGTTGTCGCTGCGGTCGATCTCGACCATCAGCCTCAGTTCGCCAGAACGCATCTCCCGGGCGAGCGCCGTGAGCAGCGTTTCCATGGCCTCGCGGAGCGGTTCGTCGCAGACCGCCTGGTGACACCAACCGAGCAGCTTGTCACCGGTATCGGTGAACAGGCTGTTCTCGTTTAGGGACCTTCTGACGAACATAATTACGCCATCACCGAATTCGCCGCCGGGGCCCAACTGTTGCTGGAACCAGAACGGGTCATAGAGCAGACCTGGGAACGTCGTGAGCGCGAGCTCGGTGTCACGCCCCGGCCGATCCACCCACTCCATGAGCTTCCGGAATACGGCCGTCTGGTTTCCGCCCACAAACAGGCTCTGCAGTGACCAGCGAACCATCGTGGCAACCGCGCCCTCCTCCCCGTCCTCCCCGCGGAAGCAATGCTGAAGCAGTGAGAGCGCGAATTCCGGCCGGGCTGCTCCGAAGTCTCCACCGCAGGCCCCGGCCACGGTCGACCGAAGTTGCCAACCACCCTTGAAGCTCCAGCTGTTGAGGCGGTACTTCACCTCGCCGATGAGGATTGGGTCTTGGGCCGCGATCCCCAGCGCGTGCGCGGCGATATTCCGGCTCTGCGCATATTCGGATCGAGCCAGATTGCGAATATGGGTCAATGCCCGACGGGCACCGCTCCAACCCGCAGCCATCCCCACCGCACGACCCATCGGTTCAGTCAGGTCGAATTCGGCAGCAGGGGCCGTGTTGATCCACTCGGTCAAAAGACTCGACACCTCTCTGTACTGCCGCCATACGTGCCGCAGCACCGTCTCCGCCTGCCGGTGCCGTTTGAAGCGGATCGGATCCACCGTGTAGGCGTAGCCTGAGGTCCTCCGCGTCTCACCGGGCGCACACTCGGCCCGAATGGCTGCCAACAAGTCGTCCAGCGACCGCCGGAAGACGAACCGGGGATTCGGCTGCGGCGACTCGCCGCGCTCAAGCCGGCTCTGCTCCCCCTGCCCCTCCGCGCCAGCCCGCAGTACCGCGTCCAGTCGGCCGTCAGCGAGTTTGAGCAGCCGGTCGGTCTCATCCCGGATGATCCGGTGGTCGAGCCCTTCCAGGACACTCGTCACCAGCAGGAAAGCCAGCGCGTCCGGGTCCTCGCGGAGCTCCTTCACGAGGTCCGGGACCTCTGTCTCTGCAAGGAAGCTGAGTCGCTGGCCGAGGTCGGCCAGTTCAGAGTCGTCCTCGCGGGCCCGAGTCACCTCGTCGACGAGCTCGGCGACCTGGGCCGGCACCAGCTGGGGCGCCAGCAGCTCGTCAAGGTCCGGCCCCAGCCGATCCAGCAGGTCCCGGCGTAGCCCATCGTCAGGCAGTACGGCCTCCAGTCGCGCGTCGAAGACCGCACGAGGCGACGGAGGCACGTAGCGCACCGGGCTGATGTCCATCTCACGGATGAGACGGCGGAGCACACTCGGATCGTGCGGCAACAGCACCACCATGCAGGCGTTGGCCTTCTCCAAGCGGACGCGCAGCTTGGCGATCGCCGTGGGGCCGAGCGGGACCGTGGGCGACAGTCCGTGCACCAGGTACCCGCTAGCCTCACTGTGGGTGGGCCGCCAGGAGGAAAGGTCCGAGTCGCTGTCGAGTGCGCGCAGGGCCACGCTGTTTCCGCTGGACTCGAACAGCAGGTTGAGGGCCGTGGTGCGACGCCCCGTGTCGGGTTCACCGGCAAGGAAGAGCAGGCGGGTGCCGAGCGCCCTCAGTCCCTCGGGGAAAGAGTCCGGCTCCGCGAATCCGGCCTGAGCAGCCAGGATCTCCATCGGGGAGATGGGGCCGTCCTGCGCCTCCACCCGCTCGCCGCCACCCGGGGCAGCCGCGGCGCCGCCGTTCTCGACGCGCTGGCCGCCGTGCACCGAGCCGGTGTTGATGTTGCCGCCCGGCGCGAAGATGAACTGCCCACGGCCCGCTCCCCAGGCGGCGATTCGGTCCGCGAAGTCGCCTTCGAGGTCGTCCAGGTCGAGGTCGTCCGGCGCGCCGGACGGCCCTTCGATGGCCCGGCGCTCGTTGGGGCTCACCGGTGGTGCTCGTTCTTGTCGCCGTGGACGGTGTCCCCGCTCTTGTCGCCCCGAACGAAGTCGCCACCGAAGCCTCCGTACGAGTCGCCTCGCACGTTGGTGACGCTCTGACCGCCGTGCACCGTGCCGCTGTTCAGGTTGCTGCCGTCGCCACGCTGCGTCACGACCGTCCTCGGCGCCCGACGCCCCTCCGCCGGCCGGTCCCTCTTCCGGTCGTCCTGCCCCTTCGGCTCCTCCACCACGACGTCGCCGAGGATCCTGCGGTCGTACAGGTTCCCCGACGGCGCGGGCACGTACAGCCACGCCTGCTGGTCGAAGCGCTTGCCCTCGACGGTCGCCGGCACCTCGATGAAGTGGTCGGGGTGGCGCCCGGTGAAGCCGCCGGCCACCGCGTCCTGGTAGCACCGGTCGGACAGGATGGCGGCCACGTGGGTGATGCTTTCGTTGGAGGCCGCCAGCATGGCCTTCACCGGGCGGGAGTCGAGCAGCCGGTGGGTGTCGTTGCGCGGGGTGCCGTTGCCGTCGAACTCGCCGCCCGCGTCCGGGAGCGGGCCGATGTTGAGGCTGACCCGCAGCCGGATGCGCACCGTCCCGACCGAGTGCACGTTGAACTCCGTGAGGACATCCTGGAGGGTGTTCAGCCAGGGGTGGATCAGGAAGGGCATCCAGGCCGGGTCGAATCCGAACACGTACCCGTCGCCGGTCGAGTTGGGGAACCGCCGGTCCTGCCAGACCTCGGCCAGTCCGGCCCGCTCGAAGGACCACTGGAGCACCTGCGGGACGGCCTTGCTGATCACGCCGTGCTCGATCGCCGGGTACCCGGTGAAGTCCTTTGCGTCCACGGCGACGATGCCCCGGTACGGCGGGAGGTGCCTGCTGCGGCTGTACGGCAGGGCGCTGGCCTCGGGCATCGGCTGGTCGGACTCCGTCATCTCTGCTCCTCGTTGTTCTCGTGCTGACCTTGCGCCATCAAGCTTCGCGACACGGCGTCGTGCCGTGTGCTCACTCAGTGCGGAAGATCGGTGACGGAGGTCACACGAGGAGTCGACGGCCGTCAGGTGTGGAGGCGTGCGGCCGCGCGGCGGAGTGCGGGGAGGTCGCCGAGGGCGATGGACTTCCGGCCGGACTCGACGTGGTGGGCGGCCAGTGCGGTGAGGGCGGCGGTGACGGTGTTGCGGGAGACGCCGAGGTGCTGGGCCAGTTCGTCCCGGGTCAGGGCGAGTTCGATCCGGTGGCCGGTCGCCGGTGCGGTGCCCGCGGAGAGGTCGGCGAGAGCGACCAGGGCGGCCGCCAGTCGGGGTGCGACGTCGCCGCCGGTGCGGGCCAGGTCCGATTCCCGCAGCCGCCCCATGGCGTAGCGGACCATGACGGGGAACAGTTCGCGCTCGGCGACGAAGCGCAGGAAGACGGCCTTGCCGAGGACCGCGACCGTGCAGTCCGAGATCGTCTGGACGCTCGCCGAGCGAACGCCGTCGTCCAGGACGGCGACCTCCCCGAGGAGTTCGCCCGGGCCGCGGAAGGCCAGCAGCCGGACGTCCCCGTTGCGTTCCTGCCGGCTCACCTTGGCGACTCCGGCCAGCAGGGCGAGGACGTGGGTGCCCGGTTCGCCCTGGCGCAGCAGGGTGGTGCCGATCGGGTGCCTGCGCTCGAACGCCTCCTCCAGCATGCCCGTCCAGACGGCGTCGCCCATGAGGTGGCGCAGGGTCCGGCCCAGCGGACCGGGGGTGCTGCTGCCGCGATCGTTCATGCGACGACCCTAGGAGCCGCGGCTCGCGGCCGCAGCGGAATCGGGGCCTCGGGGGCGCGGCTCGCCAGGCCCGACCGCGAATCCCCTTCCGGGTGACTGTCAGGCGCCCGATTGACCGCACCCATCGCCCTAGCACGAACTCGGCGCGAGCTTGGGGGACTTGGGGAGGAAACCCTTCGCATGAGCGAATCCGGAGCGGGTCGGCGGCGCGCGGGCGGTGAGGCGAGAAGCCTGGTGGGAGGGCGGAGGCCGTTCCTGGCTGCGACTGGTGTGCGAGATGTCGGGGTTGTCCGGCAGTTTGCGACAAGTCGGTTACGGGACGGTATTTTTGACTTTAGGTCAGGATGTCCGGAACTTGGCTATGCTGCACCACCACGCCTCCGGAGCCGGTCCCCGCCTGTCCCCGTACTGTTCCGATCGTTTGAGGATGCTGAATGCTTCGAGCTGGATCGTCACTCGCCAGACGGCGCCGAGAACCCCTGCTCGGCTGGTTGTTGCCGACGGCCGTGATGGCGGCGGCCGTGGCGGTCGCCGCGGCGGTGGTGGACACCGGGGCCCGGGTCGGGGTGCTGTGGTGCGGGGCGACGGGCACCGTGCTGGTGGCCGTGGTGGCCGCCGAGTCGGCCCGCCGGGGGCGGGCGCTGAGTGAGTCCCGCGACCGGCACGCCCGGCAGGTGGAGGATTTGCAGCGCCGGCTGGCCGGGCAGGAGGACGAGCTGGACCGGCTCGCCCGGGTCGAGATGCGCAGGGTGGTCGCCGGGGCCCGGTACGGGTACTCCTTCGACGTCCTGACCCGCCCGCTGGAGGACGGCGACGCACCCGTCTCGCCGAGGTTCCGCCGGTCCCTGGTGGCCGTCGTCGAGGGCGTCGCCAAAGCCGTCGACGACGAGGTCAGCCGACGCGACTCGGCCGAGCGGGCCTTCACCAACATCGCCCGCCGGGTACAGGCCATCATCCACCGGCAGGCCAAGGACCTGCGGGAGATGGAGGACCGGCACGGCAACGACCCGGCGGTCTTCGACGACCTGCTGCGCCTGGACCACGGCAACGCGCTGACCGGCCGCCTGGCCGACAGCATCGCCGTCCTGTCCGGCGCCCGCCCCGGCCGTCAGTGGACCCGTCCGATCGCGCTCTACAGCGTGCTGCGCGGCGGCATGTCCCGGATCCTGGAGTACCAGCGGGTGGACCTGCACCCGGTGGCCCAGATCTCGGTCACCGGACCGGCCGTCGAGCCCCTGATCCACGCCGTCTCCGAACTGCTCGACAACGCCACCCGCTACTCCCCGCCGCACACCCACGTGCACCTGAGCGCCTCCGAGGTGCAGAGCGGGATGGCGATCGAGATCGAGGACGGCGGCCTCGGCCTCACCGACGAGGCCCGGATCCGCGCCGAGCGCTCGATCCGCGAGGCGATGGTCTCCAAGGACTTCGACGACCTCACCGAGTCCCCCCGGCTGGGCTTCGCCATCGTCGGCCGGCTCTGCCAGGCGTACGGCTTCCAGATCTCTCTGCGCCGCTCCGCGTACGGCGGCGTGCGGGCGGTGCTGGTCGTACCGCAGGAACTGCTCACCACCGCGCCGCCGACCGGGCGGGCGCACGGCATCGGCGCCTTCTCCGGCCCCCGGCCGCTGCCGGCGAACCCGCCCCGGCACGCGGCCCCGGGCCGTCCCTGGGACACCCGGACGACCTCGGCCGGCGTCGGGCCCTCCTACGGCTCGACCAGCCCGTGGGGGCCCTCCCCCTCCGGCCCGAGCTCCGGAGACGACGAGGTGATCGTGACCGAGTGGACGCCCAACGGCCTGCCGCAGCGCCGGCGGAGCCGCCCGATGGTGCCGCGGGGCGGTTTCGCCGGGTCCGCCCGCGCCGCCACCAAGCCCTCCGGGCCCTTGACGGGGCCGCCGGCCCAGGCCCCGCGCCCCGCCAAGGAGCCGAAGCAGCCGGGCCTGTGGCTGGAGGCCTTCATGGACGGCATCAAGGGCACCGGGCCGGGGCCGTCCGGACCGGGAGGCGCCGCACGCCCCGACGCCGGACGCACCACGGACGCCGGGCAGACGGGTGCCGGACACACCAGCGCCGCACACACCAGTGAAGAGACGGCAGGGAAAGGCGAGCAGTGATTCCGCACCGCAGCAACATGGACTGGATCCTCAACGACCTCGCGCACAGCGTCCCGTGCGTGCGCCACGTCATCGTGCTGTCCGCCGACGGCCTGCGGATCGCCCAGTACGGCACCGACCCGGACACCGCCGACCGCCTCGCCGCCGCCTGCGCCGGGCTGCAGAGCCTGGCCGGCGCGATCGGTCACGAGTTCCCGCACGGCGACGGCTCGATGCGGCTGGTGGTGATCGAGGTGGACGGCGGCTACTTCTACCTGATGGCGGCCGGTGACCGTGCCTACCTGGCGGTGCTCGCCGACGAGGGCGTGGACGCCGGGCTGGTGAGCCACCAGATGCGCGACCTGGTCGCCCGGATCGGCGAGCACCTGTCCACGCCGCCGCGCAATCCCGAGGCGGTCGCGTGAACCGGCACCCGGCCCGGCCCGCCGCCACGAGCTCCGACGGCGGTACGGGCACATGAACGAGCACAGTGAGGCGGCGGCATGACGGCCGAGCAGGGCGGCTGGGACGGCCCCGAGCCCGACCGGCTGTACGTCATCACCCGGGGCCGCAGCGGCCCCTCCGGGCCGGGGGTCTTCGACCTGGTCACCCTGATCGTCTCCCGCGCGGAGCCGACGCCCGCCCACCAGCCGGAGCACGCCGCCATCCTGCGGCTGTGCCGTTCCCCGCTCTCGGTCGCGGAGGTCTCCGCCTACCTGGAGCTGCCCGTCAGCGTGGTCACCGTCCTGCTGGCGGACCTGCTCGACGACGGGCTGATCGAGGCCCGCACCTCCGCCGTGCCCGCGGCGGAACTCCCCGACCGTGCCCTGTTGGAGGCGGTGATCCATGGACTTCAACGGCTCTGACACGGTGGCCGGGCCGGCCGGTGCGGACCTGCTGCCGGACACCGTCACCACGGCGGTCAAGGTGGTGATCGTCGGCGGCTTCGGCGTCGGCAAGACGACGCTGGTCGGCGCGGTCAGCGAGATCCGTCCGCTGACCACCGAGGAGACCATGACCCAGGCCGGGGTCGGGGTGGACGACCCGACCGGGGTCGAGCAGAAGACCTCCACCACCGTGGCCATGGACTTCGGCCGGATCAGCATCAGCGACCGGCTCGTGCTGTACGTCTTCGGCACCCCCGGCCAGGAGCGGTTCTGGTTCCTCTGGAACGGCCTGTTCGAGGGCGCCCTGGGCGCGGTGGTGCTGGTGGACACCCGCCGGCTGGAGGTCAGCTTCGAGGTGATCGGGCGGCTGGAGGAGCGCGGTGTGCCCTTCGTGGTGGCCGTCAACGGCTTCCCGGGGGCGCCGTCCGTCCCGCTCGACGAGCTGCGCGGCGCGCTGGATCTGCCGCCCGAGGTGCCGATCGTCGCCTGCGACGCGCGCAGCAGGGAGTCCGGCCGGGACACCCTGATGGCTCTGATGCACCACCTGTACGAACTGACCGCC
The DNA here is from genome assembly GCF_020103755.1 of Streptomyces sp. LS1784. Lineage (GTDB taxonomy): Bacteria > Actinomycetota > Actinomycetes > Streptomycetales > Streptomycetaceae > Kitasatospora. The sequence goes on along the minus strand of NZ_JAHSQD010000176.1, from coordinate 205 downwards.
CCGGCCACCACCGGCTGACCCGACGGCCCGTCGACCCGGCAGTCCGCCGGCCCGATGCCCGTCACCGACCCCCCCGCGACCGGAGACCTCGTGACCACCCCGATCCCCGAACCCGCCGCCCCCGTCGGCGGCCCCTCCCCCGCGCCGGCCACCGTCCCGCCGCCCCGCTGCCCGGCCCACGCGGCCGGCGGAATCGCCCCGACCG
>NZ_JAHSQD010000175.1 GCF_020103755.1 Streptomyces sp. LS1784 | reverse complement strand
CGTCGGGCGCGGAGGCCCCGGCGGCGGGCTCGTTCACCGGACGGGCCGTGGCCGACGCGCCCGGAGCGGCCTGGATGGTCCTGCCCGCGGTGCCGTCCACCGGAGCCGGAGCGGGCCGGGCCGGCTGCTCGGGCCCGCCGTCCGAACGCATCGCCTGGGCCTCGCTCTTGAGGATCCGCATCGACTTGCCCAGCGAGCGCGCCAGGTCCGGCAGCCGCTTGGCTCCGAACAGCACGATGGCGAGAACCACGATCACCACGATCGCGGTCATCGAGATGCGCATGCGCGACCACCTTCAGTCATGGCGGCCCGACGGGCCGTCCGCTGCGGATGGTAACCGCTGCGGATGACGCCACGACGACGGCCGCCCGAACAGGACAGCGACCCCCGGTACGCGGTTCAGGAGCCATCTGAGAGCGTAACCCGCCCCCACCCGCCGCAGCAGCCCCGTACCACCCCGGGCCGGTCGTGCTAGGCCGCCGGGACGCTCCGCTCCGCGGCCGGGGCGCCCGGTCCGGGTACCGCGTCCGCCAGGTCCTCGGCCGCCGCGGCCAGCGCCCGCGAGGCCCGGTCCACGCCCTTGGCCAGCACCCGCACGTCCAGCCAGAGCCGGATCGCGAGGACCCCGAGGACCAGCAGGCCCGCGGTGGCGAGCAGGACGGCGGCGACGAGCATCCAGGACATGCGCCCCAGCCTATACGGGCACTACCCCTCCGCCGGGACGAGCCGCATGGTGCGCACCCCGGCCCCGGTGAGCGCCTCGACGATCTTCTCCCCGGCCGGCTTGCGCACCGCCGCCCCGCACCGCGGGCAGGCGAAGCTGTAGTACGCCTGGGCCGGGGTGCGACCGAGGGTCAGGCGGAAGTCCTCGGCCGGGAGCTCCACCTTCTCCCGGCACTCGGAGCAGTACACCTTGAATCTGGTCCCGGGTTCCACCGCTCAGGCCCGCCCCTCCCCGTAGGCGGCCAGCGCCTCCCGCGCGGCCGAGCGCGCCTGCTCGGCCAGCTCGGGCGGCGAGACGATCCGGCCGTCCCGGCCCAGCCGCAGCGCCAGCGGGCGCAGCTGGGAGGGGTCGGCGCTGCGCAGGGTGATCCGCAGCCCGCCGTCGGGCAGTTCCTCGGCCCGGTCGTGGGTGTAGTACTCGGCCACCCAGCGCCCGCCGGAGGAGACCTCGACGACCACCTCGGGGTCGTCCGCCGCCGGGTTGACCAGCCCGCCGCTCAGGTCGCGCGGCTCGCGCCGGGGCGGGTCGGCCGGGACGTTCAGGACGCGGATCTCGGCGACCCGGTCGAGCCGGAACATCCGGTGGTCCTCGGAGGTGCGGCACCAGGCCTCTAGGTAGGTGTGTCCCTCGGTGAGCAGCCGGATCGGGTCGACCTCGCGCTCGGTCATCCCGCCGCGCCCGTGCGAGTAGTAGCGCAGCCAGAGCCGGCGGCCCTCGCTGAGCGCGCGGTCGATGTCGGCGAACACGTGGCTCTCCGCCTCGAAGGTCACACCGACCCGGGCGCTGCCCTCGGCGCTCTCCCCCGCCGCGTTCTCGATCTTCGCGACGGCCCGGGTCAGCGCCTCCCGGTCCCCGGCCCGCAGGCCCGGCAGCCCGGCCACCGCGCGGGCGGCCACCAGCAGCGCGGTCGCCTCGTCGGCGGCCAGCCGCAGCGGCTGGGCCACGTCGTCGACGTTGTGCCACCAGATCCGCTCGCCGTCGGTGTCGATGTCGAGCAGGTCGCCGCCGCGGAAGCTGGTGCCGCACATCGGCAGCACGTTGAGGTCCGCGATCAGCTCGCGCTCACTGATCCCGAACGCCCGGGCCACCTCGGCGACCTCGGCCCCGGGCCGCTCCCGCAGGTAGGTGACCAGCGACAGCATCCGTCGCGTCTGGTCAATCGCGTTACTCATGCCTGCTCGTCCTCCGAGTCCAGCCCCGCGACCGCCCGCAGCCGGTCGACCACATCCGCCCGCAGCTCCTCCGGCCCGAGCACCAGCACGTCCGGCCCGAACTCGGCCAGGTCCGCGCCCAGCCCGTTGCCGTACGGGATCTCCAGTTCGTCCCAGGCCTCGTCCACCCGGGTGCTGCTCAGCGCCTTGGTGCGCAGCGGGAAGCCGGCGCCCCGGCGGACCCGGACGGTCGCGGTGGCGGTGGCCCCCTCCCCGGCGAACTTCGCCACGGTGGCCCGGACGTCCACGTGCTCGGGCACGGTGCCGAGGAAGGCCCCGGACCTCGCCTTCACCTTGCCGGTGATCCGGCTGAGCCGGAACACCCGGGCGTCGCCCCGGTCGCGGTCGTACCCGGCCAGGTACCAGTGCCCGCGCCAGCACTCCAGCGCCCACGGCTCGACACTACGCTGCTCGACGGCGGCGGCACCGGCCTTGCGGTACTCGAAGGTGACCGGACGGCGGTCCCGGGCGGCGGTGAGCAGCGGCTCGAACGCGGCCTCCCGGGCGGGGATGCGCGGCTCCAGTGCGGTACGGCCCTCGGCCTCGGCGAACGGCACCCCGGCCGCGCGCAGCTTCTGCAGGGCGCCGCTGGCCGCGCCGGACATCTTGGCCTGCTGCCAGACCCGGGCGGCCAGGGTCAGCGCGGCCGCCTCCTCGGCGTCCAGGGCGATCTCGGGCAGCCGGTTGCGGTCCGCGCGGGCCAGGTAGCCGAGCTCGCCGTCCAGGGCGCTCTCGTCGACGTCGATCACCAGGCCGAGCTCGCGCAGGTCGTCCTTGTCCCGCTCGAACATCCGGTTGAAGGCGTCCTCGCTGCTGTTCTGCCAGGCCTCGCGGTACGCCTCGATGGATTCCCGCAGCTCCTTCTTGGAGAGCGGACGTCTGGTGTTCATCAGGCACAGGGCGAGATTCATCAGCCGCTCTGCCTTGGCGATCGCCATCGCTGACCCTTCCGGTGTGCCGCGCCGCGCGCGGGGTGCGCCAACCGGGCGATCACCACCCGGCGGGACCGACCGTACCGGTAGCGGTACGCACTGCAAAAGCCGCGTCCCGCGCCCCGCCCCCGCGCCGTGCCGTTCGGGCCCGGACGTGCCCGTGGGCCGGGCCCCCGGAGGGGTCCGGCCCACGGTGCGAAGGGCTCAGACGCCCAGCAGGTCGACCACGAAGATCAGGGTCGAGTGCGGCGGGATCGCCGGGGTCGGCGACTGGGCGCCGTACGCCAGGTGCGACGGGATGGTCAGCTCGCGGCGGCCACCGACCTTCATGCCCGCGACGCCCTGGTCCCAGCCCTTGATGACGCGGCCCTTGCCCAGCGGGAACTGGAACGGAGCGGTGCCCCGGTTCCAGCTCGCGTCGAACTCCTCGCCGGTCTCGAAGGTCACGCCGACGTAGCGGACGCTGACCGTCTGGCCCGGCTTGGCCTCCTCGCCGTCACCCACGACGATGTCGCGGATCTGCAGCTCCGCCGGGGCGTCGCCGATCGGGAAGTCGATCTCGGGCTTCTCGTTGAGGTTGACGCTCACAGTCCCTCTTCTCACATTCGCTTGCATTCACGACCAAGCGGCGGGCGCCCGCACCTGGTCCGATCCCAGACCACGGTACGGGCGCCCGCCGCCCGTCCGGGTCCGGCCACGCGGCCGGACCCGAAGGTCACACGTCGACCATTGTCACCCGAAAGTGGATCAGCCCTGACCGGCGTCCAGAATGTCCACCACGAAGACCAGGGTCGCGTTGGCCGGGATGTCGCCCTGGCCCTTGTCGCCGTAGCCCAGCGCGGCGGGGATCACCAGCTCGACCCGGCTGCCGACGGTCTGGCCCTCCAGCCCCTGGTCCCAGCCCTGGATGACCTGGCCGCCGCCGACCGGGAAGGTGAACGCCTGGCCCTTGCTGAGCGAGGAGTCGAAGACCTTGCCGTTGGAGAACAGCGCGCCGGTGTACTGGACGACGACCTTCTCGCCCTTCTCCACCTTCGGCCCGTTGCCCTTGATCAGGACGTGCGACTTCAGCTCGGTCGGGTCCTTGGCCCCGGCCACCGGGGTGATCTCGGCCGGCTTCTTGCCGTTGTCCTTGACCTGCGGGAAGTCCGCCGGCGGCGGGGTGACGGTACCGCTCACCACGGCGTCGGGCGCGTTGGCGTTACGGATGTCGATCACGAAGATCAGGTCGTCCTTGGGGCCGATCGACATGTCGGCCTTGCCCTGGGCGCCGAACGCGGCGGCCGGCGGGGCCACCACCAGCAGCCGGCTGCCGGCCTTCTTGCCGATCACGGCCTGGTCCAGGGCCGGGATCAGCGCGTCGGTGCCGGCCTGGAAGATCTGCGGCTTCCCGTTGGCGTCGTACGAGCTCGGGATGTCCTTGCCGGTGTTCCAGTCCTTGGCGGTGTAGTCCACCGAGGTCCAGGAGTTCTTCTCCACCTTGGCGCCGGTGCCCTCGGTGAGCACCTTGACCACGAAGGAGCCGTCGGAGGCCTCGCCCGGCACCTGGATCTCGGCCTTCTTGCCGAAGTCGCCGGCGACCGTCGGCAGCACCTTGGCGCTGTCCTTGATCGGCGGCACCGGGTCGGCGGTCGGCGTGGGCGGGGCGGTCTTGGCCGCGTCCGGCTTGGCGGCCGAGGCGCTGTCCTTGGAGCCGTCCTTGTTCACCATGTAGAGGGTGATGCCGCTGCCGACCAGCAGCACGGCCAGCACCGTGCCGAGGATCACGCCCAGCTTGCCGACGCCGGGCGGGTTCTCGTCGTACCCGGCCTCCGAGGTGTCGGCCTTGCGCACGTTGGAGGCGAAGATCTGCGGGGCGTCGTCCGTCTTGGTCCCGCCCGCGGCGCGCGGCGCCTCGCCGGGCTGCGCCCAGCCGGCCTGCTGCGCCAGGATCGCCGGGGGAACGACGATCGACTCTCCGTCGCCGCCGACCGGGCCGCCGGGGCGAGAGGCGGCCGGGTCACCCGCAGAGCTGTCGTTCGCCGCGGTGCCGGCCCCGCCCGGGCTCGGCGTCTTCTCAGTCATGACTCCCCATCCATCTCGCCACGAGGTCTTCCAGGTCTGCGCCCGGCGTGGGCACGCCGGCCTGCGGTCGCACCGCCCGCCCCGGACCTCGGCACCGGGCGGCGCCTGCCACAGTGCGTGGGCAGTATGACAGCTCAGGATGAGGGCGGACGCTTCGTTGTACGAGCGTCCGCCCAAGCGTACGGAATCCCGGGGGTGACTTCCTAGACCGCTTCGAGAATGTCGATCACGAAGACCAGGGTCGAGTTCGGCGGCACCGAGCCCTGCGCCTTGTCCTGGTAACCGAGCGCCGGCGGCACCACCAACAGGACACGGCTGCCGACGTTCTGCCCGACCAGGCCCTTGTCCCAGCCCTCGATCACGCTGCCGGTGCCGATCTGCACCGCCTGCGCGCCGCCGTGCGTCCAGGAGGAGTCGAACTGCTGGCCGTTGGCCCACAGCACCCCGGTGTACTGCACCACCAGGGTCTGCCCGCTCTTGACCTGCTTGCCCTCGCCCTTGATCAGCACCGCCTGCTGGAGGTCGGCGGGAGCGGCCTGCCCGGCCGGGATGGTGATCGTCGCCGCCGCCTTGCCGTTGTCCTTGACCTGCGGCATCGTCGCGGGCGGCTCGGTCATGGTTCCGGTCAGGGTGGAGTCCGGCGGCAGGCTCCCCACGATGTCCAGCACGAACACCACGGTGTCGCCCTTGTTGACGCCCAGCTGGTTGGAGCCCTGCTCGCCGAAGGCGGCCGCCGGTGGGGCCACCACCAGCAGCCGGGTGCCCACCTTCTTGCCGATCACGCTCTGGTCCAGCGCCGGCACCAGCTGCCCGCTGCCGGCCTGGTAGAGCTGCGGCTTGCCGTTGGCGTCGTACGAGCTGGGCAGGTCCTTGCCGGTGGTCCAGTCCTTGGCGGTGTAGTTGACCGTCACCCAGTCGCCCTTGCTGACGGTCGCGCCGTCGCCTTCGCTGACCGTGTTCACCACGAACTGGCCGCTGGGCTGCCGGCCCTCGGGGATGGTGATGGTGGCCTTGCTGCCGAATGCGCCACCCGAAAGAGTGGGCATCGGTGACGCCTCGCCGACCGGCGCGGGCACCGTCGGGGCGGCGCTCGCCGGGGACGGCGTCGCCGGGCCGGCCGCCTTGGGGGCACTGCTGCAGGCGACCGCGAGCAGCAGCGGCAGGGTGAGAAGCAAACCGGCGGTGCGGCGCACGGTGGTCCTAACTGTCGGTCGAAGTCGGCTCTCCTGACTCGACGGACAGCGTATGCCCGGCACGCGTCCGGCCCCGGTAGACACCACCGGGGCCGGCTCCAGCGTCTTGATCTTGGCGCCTCGATCACACCGCGCCGGGACTACATCCCCGCGATGAGCTTCTCCACCCGCTCGTCCACCGAACGGAACGGGTCCTTGCACAGCACCGTGCGCTGCGCCTGGTCGTTCAGCTTCAGGTGCACCCAGTCCACCGTGAAGTCCCGGCGCTGCTCCTGCGCCCGGCGGATGAAGTCCCCGCGCAGCCGGGCCCGGGTGGTCTGCGGCGGGATCGACTTGGCCTCGAAGGTCTTGAGGTCGGTGGTCACCCGCTGCGCCTGGCCCTTGCCCTGGAGCAGGTAGAACAGGCCGCGGCGGCGGTGGATGTCGTGGTACGCGAGGTCGATCTGGGCCACCCGCGGGTTGGACATGGTCATCTGGTGCTTCTCGCGGTAGCGCTCGATGAGCTTGTACTTCATGATCCAGTCGATCTCCTGGGCCACTCCGTCCAGCCGCTCGGTGCGGACGGCCTCCAGGGTGCGGCCCCACAGGTCGAGCACCCGGGCGACGGTTCCGGTGTTGATGCCCTTGCGGTCGGCGAACTCCAGGGCCTTGGTGTAGTACTCCTCCTGGATGTCCAGCGCGCTGGCCTCCCGGCCGTTGGCGAGCCGCACCTGGTGGGTGCCGGTGAGGTCGTGGCTGACCTCGCGGATCGCCCTGATCGGGTTCTCCAGGGTGAGGTCGCGCATCACCACGCCGGCCTCGATCAGCCGCAGCACCAGGTCGGTGGAGCCGACCTTGAGCAGTGTCGTGGTCTCGGACATGTTGGAGTCGCCGACGATCACGTGCAGCCGGCGGTAGCGCTCGGCGTCCGCGTGCGGTTCGTCCCGGGTGTTGATGATCGGGCGCGAGCGGGTGGTGGCGGAGCTGACGCCCTCCCAGATGTGCTCGGCCCGCTGGCTGACGCAGTACACCGCGCCGCGCGGGGTCTGGAGCACCTTGCCCGCCCCGCAGATCAGCTGCCGGGTGACCAGGAACGGGATCAGCACGTCGGCCAGCCGGGAGAACTCGCCGTGCCGGGCCACCAGGTAGTTCTCGTGGCAGCCGTAGGAGTTGCCGGCCGAGTCGGTGTTGTTCTTGAAGAGGTAGACGTCCCCCGCGATGCCCTCCTCGTGCAGCCGCCGCTCGGCGTCCACCAGGAGTCCTTCGAGGATGCGCTCGCCGGCCTTGTCGTGCGTCACCAGCTCGACGACGTCGTCGCACTCGGGGGTGGCGTACTCGGGGTGGGAGCCGACGTCGAGGTAGAGGCGAGCGCCGTTGCGCAGGAAGACGTTGCTGCTGCGCCCCCAGGAGACGACCCGGCGGAACAGGTACCGCGCCACCTCGTCCGGCGACAGCCGTCGCTGCCCGCGGAACGTGCAGGTCACGCCGTACTCGTTCTCCAGCCCGAAAATCCGGCGGTCCATGAGCACTCCATTCCGTGTCGGAGCTGTCCGAAACCGCCTCCACGACGGCTGGGCCGCCGCAGGGGCACCGGAGTCCCGTACGGCGGAAGGGCCGCCGTACGGGACTCCGCAGGCACTGCTACACCGGCGTACCGCCCGCCGGGTTCTCCTCGTCGTCCGCCTCGGCGGACTGGTCCCCATCGAGCAGCCGGCCCAGCTGGTTGCCCAGGATCCGCTTGAACTTGCGCTGCTGGAACCGCTGGCGGTCGAGGACCGCGACCTCCAGTTGTTCCGGCGTGAGGCTGCGCGGGCTGCCGCCGTTGGGGTCGCGGGCGAGCGAGTCCACGGCGAGCTTCACCGCCTCGGTGAGGCTCATGCCGACCCGGTGCCGCTGGCCCAGGTAGTTGCCGATCGAGTCGGCGTTGCCGCCGACCACCACGTAGTTCTTCTCGTCCACGACCGAGCCGTCCGGCGTGAGCCGGTAGATCTGGTCGTTGTCGCCGGTGCGGCCGACCTCGGCCACGATCAGCTCGACCTCGTACGGCTTCTCGCCGACCGAGGAGAAGATGGTGCCCAGGGTCTGGGCGTACACGTTGGCCAGGCCCCGGGCCGTGACGTCGGCCCGGTCGTAGGAGTAGCCGCGCAGGTCGGCGTAGCGGACGCCGCCGATGCGCAGGTTCTCGAACTCGTTGTAGCGACCGACCGCCGCGAAGGCGATCTTGTCGTAGATCTCGGAGACCTTGTGGAGCGCCCTGGAGGTGTTCTCCGCGACGAAGACGATGCCGTCGGCGTAGGTGAGCACGACCACGCTGCGGCCGCGCGCGATGCCCTTGCGGGCGTACTCCGCGCGGTCCGCCATGGCCTGCTGGGGCGAGACGTAGAACGGTGTCGACACCGGCGGTCGTCCCTTTCCTGTGAGGTGGTGGCTAGATCAGCGGGGCCTGCGGGCCGTTGGGCCGGGCCCGGCGCTCGTCGGTGACGGCGACGGCGACCTCCGTGACCTCCGCCTCGGTGAGCCGGCGGAAGCCGTCCTCGGTGATCAGCGAGACGATCGGGAAGATCTTGCGGGCGAGGTCCGGGCCGCCCGTGGCGGAGTCGTCGTCCGCCGCGTCGTACAGCGCCTGGACGACCATGGTGACGGCCTGGTCGGCCGTCAGGTCCTCGCGGTAGAGCTTCTTCATCGAGCCGCGCGCGAAGACCGAGCCCGAGCCGGTCGCGGTGAAGCCGCGATCCTCGGAGCGCCCGCCGGTGACGTCGTAGCTGAAGATCCGGCCGCGGCCGAGGTCCAGGTCGTAGCCGGCGAACAGCGGCACCACCGCGAGGCCCTGCATCGCCATGCCCAGGTTGCCCCGGATCATGGTGGTGAGCCGGTTGGCCTTGCCCTCCAGGGAGAGCGTGGTGCCCTCGATCTTCTCGTAGTGCTCCAGCTCCAGCTGGAACAGCCGGACCATCTCGATCGCGAGGCCCGCGGTGCCGGCGACGCCGACCGCGCTGAACTCGTCGGCCGGGAAGACCTTCTCCATGTCACGCTGGGCGATCACGTTGCCCATCGTCGCCCGGCGGTCACCCGCGATCACCACGCCGCCGTCGAAGACCGCGGCCACGATCGTGGTCCCGTGCGGGGCCTCGATCACGGCCCCCTCGGGCAGCCCTCGGCGGCCGGGGACCAGTTCCGGCTTGTGCTCGGCGAGGAAGTCGATGAACGAGGACGACCCCGGGGTCAGGAAGGCAGCCGGTAGACGCCCGGTGCCACGAGTGTTGGCTTCCACACGATTCCTTCCAGGTAGCTTGAAGCGCGCGCTGCCCGCACCCTACCCGCCCGACGATCGCTGTCCATGGGTGGAGGGGCCGGTGCCGGACGGCCGGACGGTGCTCGCCGCCCGGCCGCCCCGGACGGTCGCGACCGTGAATTCGGAATGCCGGGCCGGGCTATTGCCCGCCCTTCTGGACGAATCCGCGGACGAAATCCTCGGCGTTGGATTCGAGGACCTCGTCGATTTCGTCCAGCACCGCGTCGACGTCGTCGCTCAGCTTTTCCTGGCGCTCCTTGAGGTCGTCGGAATTCTGGCTTTCCGCGGCCTGCTCCTCGACCTCCTCGGAGGAACGGTTTGCCCGCTGCTGGCCGCCGCCGGTGTCCTTGCTCGCCATTTCCCTCACCCCGCTCGATTCGTCTGGCACGGTTCGGTCGCTGCTGCTGCACCGACCCTATACACAAGGTGCGACTGCCGCTCCCGGTTTGCCGGTGGCGCTTCCTGTCCAACACCCGCTGCCACCCCGGATGATTCCCATTCGGCGGACGTTCACCCGTGGTGATCGAAAAGTTACCCGCCGGACAGCACCCGGAGCAGGTCCTCGGCCGTGCGGCAGCGGTCCAGCAGCTCCTTGACGTGGTTGCGGGTGCCGCGCAGTGGCTCCAGGGTGGGCACGCGCTGCAACGAGTCCCGGCCGGGCAGGTCGAAGATCACCGAGTCCCAGGAGGCCGCCGCGACGTGGTCCGCGTACTGTTCCAGGCACCGCCCGCGGAAGTACGCCCGGGTGTCCTCCGGGGGCTTGGTGACGGCCCGCTCGACCTCGTCCTCGGTGAGCAGCCGCTCGAACCGCCCACGGGCCACCAGACGGTTGTAGAGGCCCTTCTCGGGCCGTACGTCGCTGTACTGGAGGTCGACCAGGTGCAGCCGCGGGTTCTCCCACTCCAGGGCGTCCCGGCTGCGGTAGCCCTCCAGGATCTCCCGCTTGGCGATCCAGTCCAGCTGCCGGGACAGCGACATCGGGTCGCGCTCCAGTCGGCCCAGGACGTCCTCCCAGCGCGCCAGCACGTCCACCGTCTGCTCGTCCGCGTCGGTCCCGAAGCGGTCCTCGACGTACTTGCGGGCCAGTTCGAAGTACTCCAGCTGGAGCTGGACGGCGGTGAGCCGGCGCCCGTTGCGCAGGGTGATCAGGTGCTTGAGCGTCGGGTCGTGGGAGACCCGGTGCAGGGTGCGCACCGGTTGGTCGACGGCGAGGTCGGCGGCGATGAACGAGTCCTCGATCATCGACAGGACCAGCGCGGTCGTGCCCAGCTTCAGGTAGGTGGAGATCTCGGAGAGGTTGGCGTCCCCGATGATCACGTGCAGCCGGCGGTACTTCTCGGCGTCCGCGTGCGGCTCGTCGCGGGTGTTGATGATCGGGCGCTTGAGCGTCGTCTCCAGGCCCACCTCGACCTCGAAGTAGTCCGCCCGCTGGCTGATCTGGAAGCCGTGCGCCGAGCCGTCCTGGCCGATGCCGACCCGGCCGGCGCCGGTGACCACCTGGCGGGAGACGAAGAACGGGGTGAGGTGGCGGACGATGTCGGCGAACGGTGTCGCCCGCTTCATCAGGTAGTTCTCGTGGGTACCGTAGGAGGCGCCCTTGTTGTCGGTGTTGTTCTTGTACAGGTGGATGTTCTGCCCGTTGGGCAGCTCCAGCGCGCGTTGCGCGGCGTCCGCCATGATCCGCTCGCCGGCCTTGTCCCAGAGCACGGCGTCGCGCGGATTGGTCACCTCGGGCGAGCTGTACTCGGGGTGCGCGTGGTCCACGTAGAACCGGGCCCCGTTGGTGAGGATGACGTTGGCGAGGCCGATGTCCTCGTCGGTCAGCTGGCTGGCGTCCGCGACCTCGCGGGCCAGGTCGAACCCCCGTGCGTCGCGCAGCGGATTCTCCTCCTCGAAGTCCCAGCGGGCCCGCCGTGCCCGGTGCATCGCCGCCGCGTACGCGTTGACGATCTGGGACGAGGTGAGCATGGCGTTGGCGTTGGGGTGCCCGGGCACGGAGATCCCGTACTCGGTCTCGATGCCCATCACGCGCCGTACGGTCATGCGGCCCTCCTTGCCCGGTGCTCCACCCCCGACGGGCGGAGCACGCTGACGTACCGCCGAACAACACCGACGCCGGCCATCTGCCCGCGGACGGTGGGTCGAGCCTAGAACCCGGCGCCGACCGGCGGGCCCGGAGACGCGCCGTCCGGCTGCGGGGCCGCGAGGCGCCACAGCCGGACGGTGTGCGTACAGCTCCGGGGACCGCTGGCGGCCCGGACAACCGCGTGCTTACAGGTACTGCCCCGTGTTGGCGACAGTGTCGATCGAGCGGCCGGACTCGGCGCCCTGCTTGCCGGTGACCAGCGTGCGGATGAAGACGATCCGCTCGCCCTTCTTGCCGGAGATGCGGGCCCAGTCGTCCGGGTTGGTGGTGTTCGGGAGGTCCTCGTTCTCCTTGAACTCGTCCACGCAGGCGGCGAGCAGGTGGGAGACGCGCAGACCGCGCTGACCGTGGTCGAGGAAGTCCTTGATGGCCATCTTCTTCGCGCGGTCGACGATGTTCTGGATCATCGCACCGGAGTTGAAGTCCTTGAAGTACAGGACCTCCTTGTCACCGTTGGCGTAGGTGACCTCCAGGAAGCGGTTCTCCTCGGTCTCGGAGTACATCCGCTCCACCACCGACTGGATCATCGCGACCACCGTGGCCTCGACGGAGCCGTCGTGCTCCTTGAGGTCGTCCGGGTGGAACGGCAGCGAGTCCTTGAGGTACTTGGAGAAGATGTCCTTCGCGGCCTCGGCGTCCGGGCGCTCGATCTTGATCTTGACGTCCAGGCGGCCGGGCCGCAGGATCGCCGGGTCGATCATGTCCTCGCGGTTCGAGGCGCCGATGACGATGACGTTCTCCAGGCCCTCCACACCGTCGATCTCGGCGAGCAGCTGCGGGACGATGGTGTTCTCCACGTCCGAGCTGACGCCGGAGCCACGGGTGCGGAACAGCGACTCCATCTCGTCGAAGAAGACGATGACGGGCGTGCCCTCGCCCGCCTTCTCCCGGGCCCGCTGGAAGACCAGGCGGATCTGCCGCTCGGTCTCGCCCACGTACTTGTTGAGCAGCTCGGGGCCCTTGATGTTGAGGAAGTAGCTCTTCCCCTGGGGGCGGCCGGTGACCTCGGCGACCTTCTTCGCCAGCGAGTTGGCGACCGCCTTGGCGATCAGCGTCTTGCCGCAGCCGGGCGGACCGTAGAGCAGCACGCCCTTGGGCGGGCGCAGCTCGTACTCCTTGAACAGGTCGGCGTGCAGGTAGGGCAGCTCGACCGCGTCGCGGATCAGCTCGATCTGGTTGCTCAGGCCGCCGATCTGACGGTAGTCGATGTCCGGGACCTCTTCGAGGACCAGCTCCTCGACCTCGGACTTCGGCACGACCTCGAACACGTAGCCGGAGCGGGGCTCCAGCAGCAGGGCGTCCCCGGCCCGGATGGTCAGCCCGCGCAGCGGCTCGGCGAGGCGCACCACGCGCTCCTCGTCGGTGTGCCCCAGGACCAGGGCGCGCTCGCCGTCCTCCAGGATCTCCTTGAGGGTGACGATCTCGCCGATGCTCTCGAAGGCCATCGCGTCCACGATGTTGAGGGCCTCGTTGAGCATCACTTCCTGGCCGCGCCGCACCTCGTCGAGGGCGACGTTGGGGCTGACGTTCACGCGGAGCTTGCGCCCACCGGTGAAGATGTCGGCGGTGCCGTCCTCGTTCGCGTCGAGGAAGGTGCCGAAGCCGGCCGGGGGCTGTGCCAGCCGGTCCACTTCCTCCTTGAGGGCCACGATCTGGTCGCGGGCCTCGCGCAGGGTGGAGGCGAGCCGTTCGTTCTGGGCGGTCACGCCCGCCAGGTTGGTCTGGAGCTCGACGATCCGCTCTTCGAGGATCCTCGAAGAGCGCGGCGAGTCGGCGAGCTTGCGGCGCAACACGGCGATTTCCTGCTCAAGGTACGAGACCTGAGCGGCCTCGTCGGAACCACGAGCGGGCCTGCCGGTGCTGCGGTTGTAGTCGTCATCGTGGGCTGCCACGGTCCTCACCTCCTCCGGGGAGCTGGACGCTTCCAGACCCTACCTGGGACCAGGGGTCCGTAAACCCCTAGATCAAGAAAGATGGAACGGGCGTGTCCGATCTTCGCCCCAGCGTGCTTCCCCTCTGCTAAGGGGGATACCCACCGCGCACGGCCCAAAGCGGGCCGGATGTATCGTCGAGCGAAGTGATATCCGATCGCGACCACAAGTCGAGGTCCGATCGTTGTACGAATGGCGGGATTGCTCCAGGAATAGGGGCGACCCGGGACAGAAACGGCAGGGGACCATGTCGGTGACCGAGCAGACCGCGGCGGCCGAGGAGCTGGAGGTGTGGATCGACCAGGATCTGTGCACCGGCGACGGCATCTGCGCGCAGTACGCACCCGAGGTCTTCGAACTCGACATCGACGGACTGGCCTACGTGAAGGGGCCGGACGACGAGCTGCGCCAGCAGCCCGGGGAGACGGCCCCGGTGCCGCTGACGATCCTTCAGGACGTGGTGGACTCGGCGAAGGAGTGCCCCGGCGACTGCATCCACGTGCGCCGGGTCACCGACCGGGTCGAGGTGTACGGACCGGACGCGGAGTAGTCGGTCCGTCACACGGCGGAGACCGGGGCGGCGGTCTGGGAGCGTTCCCAGCCGCCGCCCTTGTGCGTCCAGGTGAGGTCGAGTGAGATGTCGGGCCGGAACCGCGGCACGTCCTCGCTCGAATACCCCTGCGCGTGTCCGGTGACGGCGCCGTCCGAACGCACCGCGATCCGACTCACGGTGAGGTTCTCGCGCTCGGTGAGCAGCGTGGCCACCACCTCCGGGCGCTCACCCGGGCCGAAGCCGAGCAGGAAGACGGCGTCCGGCGGGGTGCCGGTCTCGGTGGCGCAGTGCGCGGCGACCACCGTGCCGGGCCGCCCGTCGCCGAGTCGCGCGGGCACGCTGAGCGCCGTCTTGACCGGGAACGGGCCGCAGTCCAGCGGGAGTTGGGCGCGGGACGGATCGGGGGCGGCGCTCGCGGCGAGGGCCTTGGGGGTGGCGTGCGCGGACACCGGGGTGCCGGTCGCCGGG
>NZ_JAHSQD010000174.1 GCF_020103755.1 Streptomyces sp. LS1784 | reverse complement strand
AAGGCGCCCGCCGAACCGGCGGCCGCCCGCAGGACCGCGGCCGAGCCCGCCGGGAAGACCGCCCGCAAGGCCGCCACCAAGCCCGCCGCCCGCAAGACGACAGAGAGCGACACCGTGATCGGCCGCATCCCCGTCCTGGACGTCAGTCCCCTCGTCGACGCCGGCCGCCGCCCGGCCAAGGCCGTCGTCGGCGAGACCTTCCCGGTCACCGCGACCGTCTTCCGCGAGGGCCACGACGCCGTCAACGCCAACGTGGTGCTGCGCGACCCGCGCGGCCGCAGTGGCCCGTGGACGCCGATGCGCGAGCTGGCCGAGGGCAGCGACCGCTGGGGCGCGTACGTCACCCCGACCGCGCCCGGCCGCTGGTCGTACCTGGTGGAGGCGTGGAGCGACCCGATCGCCACCTGGCGCAGGACCGCCTCGGTGAAGCTGCCCGCCGGGATCGACACCGCGCTGGTCCTGGAGGAGGGCGCCCGGCTGCTGGAGCAGGCCGCGGCCGGGGTGCCCAAGAAGGAGGGCCGCGCCGACGTGCTGGCGGCCGCCGAGGCGCTGCGCGACCAGGTCCTGCCGCCGCTGTCCCGGCTGGCCGCCGCGCTCGCCCCCCAGGTGCTCGACGTGCTGGCCCGCCACCCGCTGCGCGAACTGCTCAGTGCCTCCCGGCCGCTGCCGCTCCAGGTGGACCGCGAGCGTGCGCTGTTCGGCTCCTGGTACGAGTTCTTCCCCCGCTCGGAGGGCGCCGTGGTGGACCCGGCCGGCGTCGAGCCGCCGCGCCAGGGCACCCTGCGCACCGCCGCCGAGCGACTGCCGGCCGTCGCCGCGATGGGCTTCGACGTGGTCTACCTGCCGCCGGTCCACCCGATCGGCCGAGCCTTCCGCAAGGGCCCGGACAACACCCTGACGGCCGGTCCGCACGACGTCGGATCGCCCTGGGCGATCGGCTCCCCCGAGGGCGGCCACGACGCGCTCCACCCGGACCTCGGCACCATCGAGGACTTCGACCACTTCGTCGCCGAGGCACAGGCGCTGCACCTGGAGGTGGCGCTGGACTTCGCCCTCCAGTGCTCCCCCGACCACCCCTGGGTGAACAAGCATCCGGAATGGTTCAGTCACCGCGCGGACGGCACCATCGCGTACGCCGAGAATCCGCCGAAGAAGTACCAGGACATCTATCCGATCAACTTCGACCAGGACATGGATGGAATCGTCAAGGAAACCATCCGGATCCTCCGCTTCTGGATGTCCCACGGCGTCCGGATCTTCCGGGTCGACAACCCGCACACCAAGCCCGCGGTGTTCTGGGAGAAGGTGCTCGCCGACATCGCCCGGACCGACCCCGATGTCGTGTTCCTGGCGGAGGCCTTCACCCGCCCGACGATGATGCACACCCTGGCGAAGATCGGTTTCCACCAGTCGTACACGTACTTCACCTGGCGCACCACCAAGCCGGAACTCACCGAGTACCTCACCGAACTCAGCGGTGACGCCGCGGCCTACATGCGGCCCAACTTCTTCGCGAACACCCCGGACATCCTGCACGCGTACCTCCAGAACGGAGGCCCGGCCGCCTTCGCGGTCCGTGCGGTGCTCGCCGCCACCCTCTCCCCCAGCTACGGCGTCTACGCCGGCTACGAGCTGTACGAGAACGAGCCGGCCCACCCGGGCTCCGAGGAGTACCTGCACTCGGAGAAGTACGAACTGCGCCCGCGCGACTGGAGCCGCACCGACACCCTGGCCCCGCTGCTGACCGTGCTGAACCGGCTGCGCCGCCGCCACCCCGCCCTCCAGCAGCTGCGCGACCTGCGCTTCCACCCCACCGACAACGACCAGGTGCTCGCCTACTCCAAGACCGCGACCACCCCCGAGGGCCTCACCGACCAGGTCATCACCGTGGTGAACCTCGACCCGCACCACGTCCAGGAGGCCACCGTCACGCTGGACGGCGACGGCCCGTACGCGGTGCACGACGAGCTCACCGGCGCCGTCTACACCTGGGGCCGGCACAACTACGTCCGGCTCGATCCCTCAGCCGAGCCGGCTCACCTCCTCACGGTTCGGAGGAACCCAGCGTGACAGTGAACGAGCCCGTCCCCGACACCTTCCCCGAGACCTCGAAGAAGAAGCTCGACCCCGAGTGGTTCAAGCGTGCGGTCTTCTACGAGGTGCTGGTGCGGTCCTTCCAGGACAGCAACGGCGACGGGGTCGGGGACCTCAAGGGGCTCACGGCCAAGCTCGACTACCTCCAGTGGCTCGGGATCGACTGCCTCTGGCTCCCCCCGTTCTTCGCCTCGCCGCTACGCGACGGCGGATACGACGTGTCCGACTACACCTCGGTACTGCCGGAGTTCGGCGACCTCGCCGACTTCATGGAGTTCGTCGACGCCGCGCACGCCCGCGGCATGCGCATCATCATCGACTTCGTCATGAACCACACCAGCGACCAGCACCCGTGGTTCCAGGCCTCCCGGACGGACCCGGACGGGCCGTACGGCGACTTCTACATGTGGGCCGACGACGACAAGCAGTACCCGGACGCCCGGATCATCTTCGTCGACACCGAGACCTCCAACTGGACCTACGACCCGGTCCGCAAGCAGTACTACTGGCACCGCTTCTTCTCCCACCAGCCGGACCTCAACTACGACAACCCCCGGGTCCAGGACGAGATGATCGCCGGGCTGCGGTTCTGGCTCGACCTCGGCATCGACGGCTTCCGGCTGGACGCGGTGCCGTACCTGTTCGCCCGTGAGGGCACCAACTGCGAGAACCTGCCGGAGACCCACGAGTTCCTCAAGCGGGTCCGCAAGGAGATCGACGCCGACTACCCGGACACCGTGCTGCTCGCCGAGGCCAACCAGTGGCCGGAGGACGTCGTCGACTACTTCGGCGACTTCGCCTCGGGCGGCGACGAGTGCCACATGGCGTTCCACTTCCCGGTGATGCCGCGGATCTTCATGGCGGTGCGCCGGGAGTCCCGCTACCCGGTGTCGGAGGTCCTCGCCAAGACCCCGCAGATCCCCGGCGGCTGCCAGTGGGGCATCTTCCTGCGCAACCACGACGAGCTGACCCTGGAGATGGTCACCGACGAGGAGCGCGACTACATGTACGCGGAGTACGCCAAGGACCCGCGGATGCGCGCCAACGTGGGCATCCGCCGCCGGCTCGCCCCGCTGCTGGAGAACGACCGCAACCAGATCGAGCTGTTCACCGCCCTGCTGCTCTCCCTGCCGGGCTCGCCGGTGCTCTACTACGGGGACGAGATCGGCATGGGCGACAACATCTGGCTCGGTGACCGGGACGGCGTGCGCACCCCGATGCAGTGGACCCCGGACCGCAACGCGGGTTTCTCCTCCGCCGACCCGGGCAGGCTCAGTCTGCCGCCCATCATGGACCCGGTGTACGGCTACCAGGTGACCAACGTCGAGGCGCAGCAGAGCAGTTCGAGCTCGCTGCTGCACTGGACGCGTCGCATGATCGAGATCCGCAAGCTCAATCCCGCGTTCGGCCTCGGCAGCTACGCCGAACTGCCCTCCAGCAACCCCGCCGTGCTGGCCTTCGTGCGCGAGTACGAGGGGGACCTGGTCATGTGCGTGAACAACTTCTCGCGGTTCGCGCAGCCGACCGAGCTGGACCTGCGGCAGTACGGCGGGCGGTACCCGGTCGAGCTGATCGGCGGAGTGCGCTTCCCGTCGATCGGTGAGTGGCCCTACCTGCTCACCCTGGCCGGGCACGGCTTCTACTGGTTCCAGCTCCGGCAGCCCCCGCGCCTGAGCGGGACCAGGCGATCGAAGTAACGATCCGCCGCACGCCGCACACCGGCGTGAACAGCTCCACCAGACCCTCCGGGGGCGCGAGTTGACCCCAGCGCCCCCGGAGTTCTCTGCACCACCGCGTACGGAGAACAGCCCAACGGCCACCCACACGAAGGCGTGACACCCGAGCCGTGCTCGCGTGCCGCGACCGCCGCGCCGCCGCAATCCGGAAGACTGACGGACCCGGCCACGACCCGTCGGGCAGTCCGCGTGCTTCCGGGGAAAGGGAGCCATGTCCGAAACCTCCCGTTCTCAAGCCCACCTCCGGGACGACGCCCCCGCCGGTTCCGCCCCTGCGGCGGGCACCCGGGGCACCGGAGTCCGGAGAACCGCCCTGGGCGTCAGCGAACTCGTCCAGGCGGCCCTGCCGCTGATCGCCGCATGGCTGCCCACCCAGCGCTGGTACGCCGGCAAGGGGCGGCCCATCACCGGCCTCACCCCGGTGGTCGGCACTCCGCTGCAGGTCGGCGACCCGGCCCTGCTGCACCTGCTGCTGCGGGTCGAGCACGCCACCACGGCCGGCGCCCCGCACGGCGACATCTACCAGCTGCTGCTCGGCATCCGCTCCGGCGGGCTCGGGGACATCGGGCCCGGCGCCGTACTCGGCCGGCTCACCCAGGGCCCGTACGACGGCGCGACGCTCTACGACGCAGTGCACGACCCGGAGCTCACCGGGCGCCTGCTGGAACACCTGGCCACCGGCGACCGCTTCGGCGCACTGTCCTTCCGCCGCACCCCCGGCTCCGGGCTGCCCACCAACCTCCGCGGCCGCGCCTCCACCGCCGAGCAGTCCAACAGCTCGGTCATCTACGGCACCTCGTACATCCTCAAGCTGTTCCGCCGCATCCACCCCGGCACCAACCCCGATCTCGAACTCTCGCTCGCGCTCTCCCGGGCCGGCTCCACCCGCATCCCCCGGGTCGCCGCCTGGTTCGAGAGCCGGATGGAACGCGCCGAACCCGCCACCCTCGGACTGCTGCAGCGCTACCTGCCGGACGCCGAGGACGGCTGGGAGCTCGCCCTCGACCAGGTCGGCCGGCTCAAGGGCGACCGCTCCCCCGGCAACTTCGCCATCGAGGCGCACCGGCTCGGCCGGGCCACCGCCGAGGTGCACCGGGTACTGGCCCGCTCGATGCCCGTCGCCCGGCTCGACCGCACCCAGACCGGACGGCTGGCCGGCGCGATGGCCGACCGGCTGGACAGCGCCGTCGCCGCCGTCCCCGGGCTGCTGCGCTTCCGGGCCGCGCTGCGCGCCGCCTTCCAGCAGCTCGCCGACGCCCACCCGGACGGCCTGCCGGTCCAGCGCATCCACGGCGACCTGCACCTCGGACAGGCGATGCGCACCCCGCACGGCTGGGTGCTGCTGGACTTCGAGGGCGAGCCGGCCAAGTCGGTCAACGAGCGCCGCGAGCCGCAACCGGCCCTGCGCGACGTCGCCGCGATGCTGCGCTCCTTCGACTACGCGGCCGCCCACCTGCTGGCCGGCGGCCCGGTCGACCCGGAACTGGCCCACCTGGCCGCCGCCTGGGCCCAGCGCAACCGCACCGCCTACTGCGCCGGCTACACCGCCGGCGGCGGCGCCGACCCGGCCGCCTCGCCGGAGCTGATGCGGGCTCTGGAGATCGACAAGGCGGTGTACGAGGTGGTGTACGAGGCCCGGCACCGGCCGAGCTGGCTGCCGATCCCGCTGGCCGCGATCAACCGGCTGGCCCTGTCCGTCTGACCCCCGCTTCCTGTCCCGCCCGCAGGAGTTCGCCCACCCCCGTCGCAGGAGGACCCCGCCGTGACGCCGATCGACCCGGCCGGCCGCCCCACCCGCCCCGTACCGGCCACCTTCCTGGCCGGACCGCTCCCAGCCGAAGGACGCGCCGGCCACGAGCCCGAGGCGCGCCGGGCGGCCGAGGAGGTGGAGAAGGGCGCCGACACCGGCCCGGAGCCCCCGGCGGCCACCCCGCCCACAGCCGGGGACCCCCGGGGAGCCGAGCGTCCGGCCCCCACCGGGGCACTGCGGCTGCCCGAGGCGCCGCTGCCGCCCGCCGAGGTCGACCGGCTGGTCCACGGGCAGCACCACGACCCGCACGCACTGCTCGGCGCGCACCCGGTGCACGGCGGCACCGCGATCCGGGTGCTGCGCCCGTTCGCCGAGCGCGTGGTCGTCGAGACCGCCCAGGGCCCGGCCGAACTCACCCACCAGCAGGGCGGGTTGTTCACCGGCCTGGTGGCCGGCGGCGAATCGCCGGAGTACACCCTGCTGGTGACCTACCCCGGCGGCGAGCCGCTGCGCCAGCAGGACGGCTACCGCACCCCGCCCACCCTCGGCGAGCTCGACCTGCACCTGATCTCCGAGGGCCGGCACGAGCAGCTGTGGCGGGCGCTCGGCTCGCACGTGCGCACCGTCGGCGGCGTGGCCGGCACCGCCTTCGCGGTCTGGGCCCCGAACGCCGTCGGGGTGCGGCTGATCGGCGACTTCAACCACTGGGACGGCACCGGGCACCCGATGCGCTCGCTCGGCTCCTCCGGGATCTGGGAGCTGTTCGTCCCCGGCCTGGCCGAGGGCGCCACCTACAAGTACGAGGTGCACACCCGGCAGGGCTGGGTGCTGGACAAGGCCGACCCGCTGGCCCGGGCCGCCCAGTGCCCGCCCGGCACCGCCTCGGTGGTCACCTCCTCCGACTACACGTGGCAGGACGGCGAGTGGATGGCCCGCCGGGCCCGCGCCGCGCACCACCGGGCGCCGATGTCGGTGTACGAGCTGCACCTGCCGTCCTGGCGCCCCGAGCTCACCACCTACCGCGCCATCGCCGAGGAACTGCCGCGCTACCTCAAGGAGTTGAACTTCACCCACGTGGAGTTCATGCCGGTGATGGAGCACCCCTTCGGCGGCTCCTGGGGCTACCAGGTGTCCGGCTACTACGCCCCCACCGCCCGGCTCGGCAGCCCCGACGACTTCCGGTACCTGGTGGACGCCCTGCACCGGCACGGCATCGGCGTGATCGTCGACTGGGTGCCCGCGCACTTCCCCAAGGACGACTTCGCGCTCGCCCGCTTCGACGGCGAGCCGCTGTACGAGCCGGCCGACCCGCTGCGCGCCGAGCACCCGGACTGGGGGACACTGGAGTTCGACTACGGCCGCAAGGAGGTACGCAACTTCCTGGTCGCCAACGCGGTGTACTGGTGCGAGGAGTTCCACGTCGACGGCCTACGGGTGGACGCCGTCGCCTCGATGCTCTACCTCGACTACTCCCGCGAGAGCGGCGACTGGACGCCCAACCGGTTCGGCGGCCGGGAGAACCTGGACGCGGCCTCCTTCCTCCAGGAGATGAACGCCACCGTCTACCGGCGCTGCCCGGGCGTGGTGACCGTCGCCGAGGAGTCCACCGCCTGGGACGGGGTCACCCGCCCCACCCACGCAGGCGGCCTCGGCTTCGGGCTGAAGTGGAACATGGGCTGGATGCACGACTCGCTGGTCTACATGTCCAAGGAGCCGGTGCACCGCAAGTACCACCACAACGAGATCACCTTCTCGATGGTGTACGCCTACTCCGAGAACTACGTGCTGCCGATCTCGCACGACGAGGTGGTGCACGGCAAGCAGTCGCTGGTCTCCAAGATGCCCGGCGACTGGTGGCAGCAGCGCGCCAACCACCGCGCCTACCTCGGCTTCATGTGGTCCCACCCGGGCAAGCAGCTGCTGTTCATGGGACAGGAGTTCGCCCAGGGCGCGGAGTGGCACCACGAGCAGGGCCCGCAGTGGTGGGTGCTCGACGAGCAGTGGCCGGCCCACCGGGAGCACCTCGGGGTGCGCCGGCTGGTCCGCGACCTCAACCGGCGCTACCTCGACACCCCGGCCCTGTGGGAGCTGGACACCGTCCCGGAGGGCTTCCGCTGGCTCGACGGCGGCGCCGCCGAGGACAACCTGCTCTCCTTCGTCCGGTACGCGGCCGACGGCTCGCCGCTGGTCGCGGTCTGCAACTTCTCGCCGGTCGTCCGGCACGGCCACCGGGTCGGCCTGCCGCGGCTGGCCGGCCGCGAGCAGCTGTGGGAGGAGGTGCTGAACACCGACGCCGAGGAGTACGGCGGCAGCGGCGTCGGCAACTCCCGCCCGGTCAAGGCCGAGCCGGTGGAGTGGGACGGCCAGCCCCGCTCCGCCGAGCTGGTCCTCCCCCCGCTCGCCACCGTCTGGCTCCGCCCGGCCTGACGCCCGCCCCCGCCCGCCCGCCACGACGGGCGGGCGGTCACTCGGGAGCCGTGACCGGGAATCCGAGCTCCTCGGCCGCCCTGCCGAGCTCGCGGTCGTAGGTGACGAAGTCGGTGAGCTCGGCGCGGAACGGCTCCGCACTGGCCAGGTGGAGCGCGTCCAGCGATCCCAGCCGCGGCGTGCGGTAGGAGAGCGCCCGGGCGAGCACCGCGCTGCTGAGGTCGACCTGGTAGACGCCCCGAAGCGCCTGGTCGACGTGATAGGGGACGAGCTGGTGCGACAGCCCCGCGCGGAGCAGCGTGCGGGTGATCTCCAGCCGGGCCAGCTCGCTGGCGATCAGTTCGGTGCCATCGGGAAGCGCCTGTCGCCACGCTCGCAGCACGGCGGTCTCGGGCTCCGGCTTGATGAACTTGAGCAGCGCGCACGAGTCGAGGTAGATCAACGGTTCCGCTCCCGGTCCCGGTCTTCGATCAGGACGTCCGACAGGCTGCCGATGCCCGGCAGGAGGTCAAGGGCGAGCTCGGGCATGCCCTGATCGGCGGGCGGGGTGACCTCGCCGGCAGCGATCATGCGTTCCAGCACGGTCACCGGGGCCGCCTCCGGCACGAGCCTCAGCACGGGCCGTCCGCGATCGGTCACGACGATCGTCGCACCGGCCCGGACCCGCGCGACCGCCTTCGACGGGTTCTGGTTCAGTTCACGCAGTCCCATGGTCTCCATACCTGCCAATGTAACTACATCATGTAGGTACATCAAGGCCGGGCGGTGGCGCAAATCCCGAGTCCAGGACCTTGTTCCCTGGCCTCAGGGCGGCCACTCTGCTCGCGGACGGCTGTTCGGGGTGCGAAGGTATGGTCGATATGACCACCTTCCGAGACGACGGGACGGAGACACCCACGTGGCGCGCAGCGTGTACGTGACCGGCATCGACCGGGGGGACGGCCGGCAGGCGGTCGAACTCGGGGTCATGGAACTGCTCACCCGCCAGGTGGACCGGGTCGGGGTGTTCCGCCCGCTGGTGCACGCCTCGGCGCCCGGCCGGCCGGGCTCGGACCACGTGGTCGAGCTGCTGCGCGGCCGCTACCGGATCGACCTGCCGGGCACCGAACTGTACGGCCTCACCTACGAGGAGGCCGCCGCGCTCCAGGCCGCCCAGGGGCAGGACGAGCTGGTCTCCGTCCTGGTCGACCGCTTCCACGCACTGGAGCGGCGCTGCCAGGCGGTGCTGGTGCTCGGCACCGACTTCGCCGACACCAGCATCCCGGACGAGCTGGCCTTCAACGCCCGCCTGGCCAACGAGTTCGGCGCCGCCGTGCTGCCGGTGGTCGGCGGGCACGGCGCGGACGCCGACACGGTGATCGCCGAGGTGCTGGGCGCCCACCGGGCGTACACCGACCTCGGCTGCGAGACCCTGGCGATGGTCGCCAACCGGGTCACCCCGGGCGCCCGGCAGCGGATCCGGCACACCCTGACCGAGAAGCTGCCGATCCCCGCCTACGTCATCCCGGAGGAGCCGGCGCTGGCCGCGCCCACCGTCGCGCAGCTGGTCGAGGCGACCGGCGCCGAGGTGCTGATCGGGGACGCCACCGGCCTCGCCCGGGACGTGCGCGGCTACGTCTTCGGCGGCGCCATGCTGCCCACCTTCCTGGACGCGCTGACCGAGGGCGCCCTGGTGGTCACCCCCGGGGACCGGGCCGACCTGGTGATCGGCTCGCTGGCCGCGCACGCCGCCGGCGCCCCGCCGATCGCCGGCGTGCTGCTGACGCTCGGCCAGCACCCCGGCCCCAACGTGATGGCACTGGCCGCCCGCCTCGCCCCCGGCACCCCGGTCGCGGTCGTCCCCGAGGGCAGCTGGCCGACCGCCGCCCATCTGACCCACCTGGAGGGCAAGCTCACCGCGGCCAGCCCCCGGAAGGCCGAGATCGCCCTCGGCCTGTTCGAACTGCACGTCGACACCGCCGAGTTGACCAACCGGATCGAGGTCGGACGGTCCGATCGGGTCACCCCGATGATGTTCGAGCACGAGCTGCTGGAACGCGCCCGGGGCGCCCGCCGGCACGTCGTGCTGCCGGAGGGCGCCGAGGAGCGGGTGCTGCGCGCCGCCGAGATCCTGCTGCGCCGCAACATCTGCGACCTCACCCTGCTCGGCGACGTGGACGCCGTCCGCCGCAAGGCCGCGAGCCTGAGCATCGCCCTCCCCGACGTGGACCCGGCCGCCGACCGCGCCCAGGTGCGGATCGTCGACCCGGCCACCAGCCCGCTGCGCCGCCAGTTCGCCGAGCTGTACGCCGCGTTGCGCGCCCACAAGGGCATGACCGTCGAGCTGGCCCTGGACGTGGTCACCGACGTCTCGTACTTCGGCACCCTGATGGTCCAGGAGGGCATCGCCGACGGCATGGTCTCCGGCGCGGTGCACTCCACCGCCGCCACCATCCGACCCGCCTTCGAGGTGATCAAGACCTCGCCGGGCGCCTCGATCGTCTCCTCGGTCTTCTTCATGTGCCTGGCCGACAAGGTGCTGGTGTACGGCGACTGCGCGGTCAACCCCGACCCGGACGCCCAGCAGCTGGCCGACATCGCCATCCAGTCGGCCGCCACCGCCGCCCAGTTCGGGGTGGAGCCGCGGGTCGCGATGCTCTCGTACTCGACGGGCACCTCCGGCTCCGGCGCGGACGTCGACAAGGTCCGCAAGGCCACCGAGCTGGTCCGCGAGCTGCGGCCGGACATCCTGGTCGAGGGCCCGATCCAGTACGACGCGGCGGTGGACGCCCACGTCGCGGCCACCAAGCTGCCGGGCTCCCCGGTCGCCGGGCGGGCCACCGTACTGATCTTCCCGGACCTCAACACCGGCAACAACACCTACAAGGCGGTCCAGCGCTCGGCCGGCGCGGTCGCGGTCGGCCCGGTGCTCCAGGGGCTGCGCAAGCCCGTCAACGACCTCTCCCGGGGGGCGCTGGTACAGGACATCGTCAACACCGTGGCGATCACCGCCATCCAGTCCCAGGACCGCAAGGAGCCGCAGGCATGAGTGAAGGCACGCGCGTTCTCGTCCTGAACGCCGGCTCCTCGTCGGTGAAGTACCGGCTGATCGACATGCTGGACGGGGCCAGGCTGGCCTCCGGGCTGGTCGAGCGGATCGGCGAGGCCCGCGGGCGGCTGGTGCACACCCCGCGCACCGGCGAGCCGCGCGAGACCGTCCAGGTCTTCCCGGACCACGCCGCCGCGCTCAAGGCCGTCGCCGAGGAGCTGTCCGCCGACGGCCTCGGGCTGGACTCCCCCGAGCTGGCCGCGATCGGCCACCGGGTGGTGCACGGCGGCCTGCGGTTCACCGAGCCGACGGTGATCACCGACGACGTGCTCAAGGAGATCCGCCGGCTGATCCCGGTCGCCCCGCTGCACAACCCGGCGAACATCACCGGCATCGAGGTGGCCCGCGCGCTGCGCCCCGACCTCCCCCAGGTGGCCGTCTTCGACACCGCCTTCCACGCCTCGATGCCCGAGTACTCGGCCCGGTACGCCATCGACAAGGCCGTCGCCGACCAGCACCGGGTGCGCCGCTACGGCTTCCACGGCACCTCGCACCAGTACGTCTCGCGGGCCACCGCCCGGCTGCTCGGCAAGGACCCGGCCGAGGTCAACGTGATCGTGCTGCACCTGGGCAACGGCGCCTCCGCCTCGGCGGTCGCCGGCGGCCGCTGCATGGACACCTCGATGGGCCTGACCCCGCTGGAGGGCCTGGTCATGGGCACCCGTTCGGGCGACATCGACGCCGGCGTGGTGTTCCACCTGCACCGGGTCGGCGGGCTGTCCGTGGACGAGATCGACGACCTGCTCAACCGCCGCAGCGGCCTGCGCGGGCTGTGCGGCGAGAACGACATGCGCGAGATCATGCACCGGGCCGGAATCGAGGGGGCGGCGCAGAGCGCCTCGGACGAGGGTGGTGGTGGGCGACGGGAAGGCGACGCGGACGCGAAGCTGGCGTTCGACTCGTACATCCACCGGCTGCGCAAGTACATCGGCGGCTACTACGCGGTGCTGGGCCGGGTGGACGCGATCGCGTTCACCGCGGGCGTCGGGGAGAACGCGGCACCGGTGCGCGCGGCGGCCACCGCGGGGCTGGAGGAACTGGGCATCGCCGTCGACCCGGAGCTGAACTCGGTGCGGTCGGGCGAGGCCCGGATCATCTCCCCCGCGTACGCCCGGGTGGCGGTCGCCGTGGTGCCCACCGACGAGGAGCTGGAGATCGCCCGACAGGCCTTCGCACTGGTGCACCGGGAACGCCGGGAGTCCGAGGACTGACACGGAACCGTCTCACTCCTCGGAAGCTTTCGTCGGCGATTCCTCCCGGTGCATACCGAATGCACCTATAACACGAACGGATAGACTGATCCATATGCGCCGAGCGAAAATTGTCTGCACCCTGGGTCCGGCGACGGACTCCTACGAACAGCTGAAGGCCATCGTCGAGGCGGGCATGAACGTCGCCCGACTGAACATGAGCCACGGCAACCACGCGGACCACGAGGAGCGGTACCGCAAGGTCCGCCAGGTCTCGGAGGACACCGGCAAGGCCATCGGCGTCCTTGCCGACCTCCAGGGTCCGAAGATCCGTCTGGCGACCTTCGCCAACGGCCCGGTGACCGTCGACAACGGCGACGAGTTCACCATCACCACCGAGGACGTCCCCGGTGACCAGCACATCTGCGGCACCACCTACAAGGGCCTGCCCGGCGACGTGAAGCCCGGCGACCCGATCCTGATCAACGACGGCGTCATCGCCCTGGAGGTCGTCAGCGTCGACGGCCCGCGGGTGAGGACCGTGGTGGTCGAGGGCGGCGTGCTCTCGAACAACAAGGGCATCAACCTGCCCGGCGCGGCCGTGAACGTGCCCGCCCTGTCCGAGAAGGACAAGGACGACCTGCGCTTCGCGCTGCGCCTGGGCGTCGACATGATCGCCCTGTCCTTCGTCCGCAACGCGGACGACATCAAGGACGTCCACGAGGTCATGGACGAGGTCGGCATCCGGGTGCCGGTCATCGCCAAGATCGAGAAGCCGCAGGCCGTCGAGGCCATGGAGGAGATCGTCCTCGCCTTCGACGCCATCATGGTCGCCCGCGGCGACCTCGCCGTGGAGTACCCCCTGGAGCGGGTGCCGCTGGTCCAGAAGCAGCTGATCACGCTGGCCCGCCGCAACGCCAAGCCGGTCATCGTCGCCACCCAGATGATGGAGTCGATGATCCACGCCTCGCGCCCGACCCGCGCCGAGGTCTCCGACGTCGCCAACGCCATCCTGGACGGTGCCGACGCGGTCATGCTGTCCGCCGAGTCCAGCGTCGGCAAGTACCCGGTCGAGACCGTCCGCACCATGAGCCGGATCTGCGAGAAGGCCGAGGAGGAGCTGGTCTCCCAGGGCCTGCAGCCGCTCAACCCGGGCCGCAAGCCGCGCACCCAGGGCGGCTCGGTCGCCCGCGCCGCGTGCGAGCTGGGCGACTTCCTGGACGGCAAGGCGCTGGTCGCCTTCACCAAGTCGGGTGACACCGCCCGCCGGCTGTCCCGCTACCGCTCGCCGATCCCGGTGATCGCCTTCACCCCGGACACCGCCACCCGCAACCAGCTCTCGCTGAGCTGGGGCGTCGAGGCGTACGTGACCGAGCAGGTGGCCACCACGGACGCGATGGTCGCGCAGGTCGACCGGGAGCTGCTGAAGCTGGGCCGGCTCGGCGAGGGCGACACCGTCATCGTCACCGCCGGTGTCCCGGTCGGCGTCCCCGGCACCACCAACATGGTGCAGGTGCACCACCTGGGCACCCCGGGCGAGTGAGCACCCGTCACGTCCGAACGCCCGTGGGGCGGTCCTCCTCCGGGAGGGCCGCCCCGCGGGCGTGACGGCGCGGGCTGCTTGTCGCCGCTCCTACTTGTCGCTGTAGGGGGCGTTGTCGTTGAACATGTGCATCCCGGGGATGCGCAGGGTGCCGCCGAACTGACCGGCCTGCTTGGCGGTGACGCCGGTCAGCTCCAGGTCCAGCGGGATCGGGATGGCGCCGATCAGGTCGTACAGCCAGCGCGGCAGGGTGTCCGGGGTGAGGGTGATCTCGCCCAGGTCGATCAGGACCGGCAGGCCGAGCACCTTGGAGAGGTGCCCCGACAGCCGCTCCACGTACATGGTGACCGGGCCCTGGCGCATGGTCGAGGTGGAACCCGGGGCGCCCTGGACGTGGAAGGTCACGCCGTTGCCCTCCAGGGTGGACATGTCGAGGTTGTCGATGTCCACGCTGTCGACCACGAACTTCAGGACGCGCTTGCTGCCGGTCGGGGTCTTCACGTCGTAGACGCCGTGGAAGGCCGCGCCGTGCAGGGCGAGCCGGCTGGTCTTCAGGGTCCAGTTCTGCTCCGGGACGACGTGCCCGGGGGCGGGCGCGCCGGCGGTCAGGCCGCGGGCGTCCACATCGCAGTTGGGGTTCTCGGTGGGCGTCGCGGACGGGGTGCCGGAGGCGCCCGCGGTGGGCGTCGCCGAGGCGTCCGCGGAGGGCGCCGGCTTCGCGCTCGCCTTGCCGCCCGGCGTGGCGGTGGGCGTGGCGGTGG
>NZ_JAHSQD010000173.1 GCF_020103755.1 Streptomyces sp. LS1784 | reverse complement strand
TCGCCGACTCGGTCGTGCGCACCACCGAGATCCTCGCCCACCGCCGCACCGCCGCCGTGCCCGGCGGGCCGGAGCGCTCGCACTTCCTCGCCGCCGAGCAGTCCCTGCTGCTCGGCCACCCGCTGCACCCCACGCCGAAGAGCCGCGACGGCCTCGGGCCGGCCCAGAGCGCCGCCTACTCGCCCGAGCTGCACGGCTCCTTCCAGCTGCACTGGTACGCGGTGGACCGTGAGCTGCTCGCGGCCGGCTCCGCCGCCGCCGAGAGCGCCGAGCAGCTCACCGCAGGCCTGCTCGGCGGCGGCACGGCGCTGCCGCCCGGCACCGCCGCCGTCCCGCTGCACCCGTGGCAGGCCCGCGAACTCGCCCACCGCCCACCCGTTGCCGCACTGCTCGCCGACGGGCTGCTGCACGACCTCGGGCCGGCCGGCGAACCCTGGTACCCCACCTCCTCGGTGCGCACCGTCTACCGGCCCGGCACCCCGTGGATGCTCAAGCTCTCGCTCGGCCTGCGGATCACCAACTCCCGCCGGGAGAACCTGCGCAAGGAGCTCCACCGCGGCCTGGAGATGCACCGGCTGCTGGAGAGCGGACTGGCCGCCGAGTGGCGGGCCGCCCACCCCGGCTTCGACATCGTCCGCGACCCGGCGTGGATCGGCGTCGACCACCCCGACCTCGGCGACCCGGGCGGCCTGGACACCGTGCTGCGCGCCCAGCCCTTCGCGCCCGCCGAGCGCGCGCTGTGCGTCGCCGGGCTGGTCGCCGAACAGCCGCTGGGCACCGGCGACACCGTGCCCTCCCGGCTCGGCGACACCCTGCGGGCGCTGGCCGCGCGCTGCGCCCGCCCGCTGCCGACCGTGGCCGCCGAATGGTTCCTGCGCTACCTGGACGCGGTCGTGCTGCCCATCCTCTGGCTGGACGGCCGGGGCGGCATCGCCCTGGAGGCGCACCAGCAGAACAGCCTCGTGCTGCTGGACGCCGAGGGCTGGCCGTGCGGCGGCCGCTACCGCGACAACCAGGGCTACTACTACCGGGAGAGCGCCGCCGGTAAGCTCACCGCCCGGCTGCCCGGGCTCGGCGCGGACAGCGACACCTTCCTGCCGGACGAGGTGATCGACCACCACTTCGCCTACTACCTCGGCATCAACCACGTGCTCGGCCTGATCGGCGCCTTCGGGTCCCAGCGGCTCGCCGACGAGACGGTGCTGCTGGCCGCGCTGCGCCGGTTCCTGGCCGGCCCGCGGGTCACCGCCACCGGATCGGCGCTGCCCGAGCTGCTGCTGGACGCGCCCGCGCTGCCCTGCAAGGCCAACCTGCTCACCCGGATCAACGGCATGGACGAACTGGTCGGCCCGGTCGCCAGCCAGTCCGTGTACGTGGACATCCCCAACCCGGTGGCGGAGCACGTGAGCGAGCGGTGGGGGCGCCCCCGGCCGGAGGCCGGGGGCGAGTGAACCGGAAAGAGGCGTGCCCGGGCGAACGCCCCGGCGAGGGGAGCGAGGTGGCGGCGTGACGTCGTGCGACCCGTCCGGGTGGGGTGCCGTCCCCACCCCGGCCGGTGAGTTCCGGCTCGACCCGGTCCGGCTGCCCGCCGACCTGGCGCTGCTCGCCGGATGGATGAACGACCCCGAGGTCGACGCCTTCTGGGAGCTCGCCGGGCCGCCGGAGGTCACCGAACGGCACGTCCGGGACCAGCTGGACGGCGACGGACGCAGCATTCCGTGCCTCGGCCTGCTCGACGGCGAGCCGATGAGCTACTGGGAGGTCTACCGCGCCGACCTCGACCCGCTCGCCGCGCACTACCCGGCCCGGCCGTACGACACCGGCGTGCACCTGCTGCTCGGCCCGGCGGCCAGCCGCGGCCGCGGGCTGGGCGCCGTCCTCCTGGCCGCCCTAGCAGAATTGATTCTCCGCCGGAATCCGCGCTGCGAGCGGGTGGTGGCCGAGCCGGACGTCCGCAACCGGCGGTCCGTCCGGGCCTTCGAACGGGCCGGATTCCGGGCCGCCGCCGAACTCGACCTGCCCGACAAGCGCGCCGCCCTGATGGTCCGCGACCGGCCCGGCCGGCTCGCCGCGCAGGCCCAACTCCCCGCCTAGGACACCCCTGTGGACACCTCGACACCCCCTCCGTACGACCTGCTCGGCGTCGGCATCGGTCCGTTCAACCTCTCGCTCGCCGCGCTCGCCGAGCCCGTCCCCGGCCTGCGCACGCTCTTCTGCGACCAGCGCCCGGAGTTCCGCTGGCACCACGGGATGCTGGTGGACGGCGCCCGGATGCAGGTGCCGTTCCTCGCCGACCTGGTCTCCCTGGTCGACCCGACCAGCCGCTGGTCCTTCCTCAACTACCTGCGCGAGCAGGACCGGCTGTTCCCGTTCTACTTCGCCGAGCGCTTCCAGCTGCCGCGCCGCGAGTACGACCACTACTGCCGCTGGGCCGCCGAGCGGCTGGCCAACTGCCGCTTCGGCACCGAGGTCACCGCCCTGCACTGGGACGCGCCCTGGTACCGCGTCGAGCTGACCGACACCGCGACCGGCCGGCGCTCCGAGGCCAGGGCCCGCAACCTCGCCCTCGGCGTCGGCACCCGGCCGGTGCTGCCCGAGGCCTTCGCCGCGCTGGCCGGCCACCCGAGGGCCTTCCACTCCGCCGAGTACCTGGACCGCCGCGCCGACCTGGCCGGCGCCCGGGACATCACCGTGGTCGGCAGCGGACAGTCCGGCGCCGAGGTCTTCCTCGACCTGCTCCGGCGGCACGAGGGCGACGGCGTCCGGCTGCGCTGGCTCACCCGGACCAGGGCGCTCGCCCCCATGGAGTACTCCAAGCTCGGCCTGGAACACTTCACCCCCGACTACACCCGCTACTTCCACGGCCTGCCCGCCCCCGTCCGGGACGCGCTGGTCGCCGCCCAGTGGCAGCTGCACAAGGCCGCCAGCGCCGAGACCCTCGCCGAGATCCACGACCACCTCTACGAGCGCACCATCGGCCGCCCGATCGACACCGCCCCGGTCGAGATCACCCCCGGCACCGCCGTCGACGCGGCCCGCCCCGGCCCGTGCGGCGGCCTCGAACTGCACTGCCGGCACACCGACTCCGGCGCCGAGCACCTGCTGCGCACCGACGCCGTGGTGCTCGCCACCGGCTACCGGGCGGCCCGCCCGGCCGCGCTCGAACCGCTCGCCGAGCTGATCGACTGGGACGAGGCCGGGCGCTACCGGGTCGACCTGGACCACCGGGTCGCCACCCGGCCCGAGCTCACCGGCGGGCTGTACGTCCAGAACGCCGAACTGCACACCCACGGCGTCGGCACCCCCGACCTGGGGCTCGGTGCCCACCGGGCCGCCGTGATCCTCAACGCCGTCACCGGGCGCACCGTCCACCGGCTGCCCGGCCGCACCGCCTGGACCGGCTTCGCGCCACCCGTCCCCGCGCCCGCGCCCTTCGACCGGACCCCCGTCGTCCCCCGCCCCCAGGAGTTGACCCGTGCCGCAACCGTCGGCCGCTGAACCGCCGCTCCACCTGCCCCCGCACCTCACCGCCGGGCACTGGCGGCGGGCCGGCCGCGCCCTGCTGGCCAAGATGCTGGGCGAGTTCGCCTACGAGGAACTGCTCCGGCCCGTCCCCGGCGACGCGCCCGGCGAGTACCGGCTGGAGCTGCCCGAGGCCGAGTACCGCTTCACCGCCCGGCGCGGCGCCTACGACAGCTGGCAGGTCGACCCGGAGTCCGTCCGCTGCTCCCGCCCGGACGGCCTGGACCCGCTGCGCTTCCTCCCGTACGCCCGGCAGACCCTCGGCATGCGCGGCGAGACCACCGGCCACCTGATCCGCGAGCTCTCCGCCACCCTGACCGCCGACGCCCGCCAGCTCGCCACCGCGCTGACCGCCGCCGAGCTCGCCGACCTCGACCACACCGCGCTGGAGGGCCGGCAGACCGGCCACCCCTGGATCGTCCCCAACAAGGGCCGGATCGGCTTCTCCGCCACCGACGCCGCCCGCTGGGCACCGGAGGCCCGCAGCCCGCGCCCGCTGCCCTGGATCGCCGTCCACCGCCGGCTCGCCGAGTACCGCGGCGTGCCCGGCCTGGAACGGCCCGAGCAGCTGTACGCCCGCGAGCTGGACGACGTCGACGCCCTGCGCGCCCCGCTGGGCCCGGACGCCGAGGACTACCTGCTGCTGCCGGTCCACCCCTGGCAGTGGGACGAGACGATCCTGCCGCTCTTCGCCCCCTGGATCGCCTCCGGAGAGATCGTCCCGCTGCCCTCGGACGGCGACCCACGGCTGCCCCAGCAGTCCATCCGCTCCTTCTTCAACACCGCCCACCCCGAGCGCTGCACCGTCAAGCTGCCGCTGTCCGTCCTCAACACCCTGGTCTGGCGGGGCCTGCCGGTCGAGCGCACGCTCGCCGCGCCCACCGTCACCGCCTGGCTGCTCGGGCTGCGCGACGCCGACCCGTACCTGCGCGACGAGTGCCGGGTGATCCTGCTCGGCGAGATCGCCTCCGTCACCGTCGACCATCCGCTCTACCGCGAGCTGCCCGAGGCGCCCTACCAGTACAAGGAACTGCTCGGCGCGATCTGGCGCCAGCCGCTCGGCCCCTTCCTGGACGGCGGCGAGCGGGCCCGCACCCTGGCCGCGTTGCTGCAGACCGGCTCCGACGGGCGGGCGCTCGCCGCCGAGCTGATCACCCGCTCCGGCCTCACCCCCGCCGAGTGGACCGGCCGGCTGTTCGCCGCGATGATGCCGCCGCTACTGCACTTCCTCTACCGCTACGGCCTGGTCTTCTCCCCGCACGGCGAGAACGCCATCGTGGTCTTCGACGAGCGGGACACCCCGGTCCGGCTCGCGGTCAAGGACTTCGTGGACGACGTCAACCTCAGCGCGCAGAGCCTGCCCGAGCTGCACGGCCTGCCCGCCGAGGTGGCCGAGGTGCTGCTGCGGGAGAGCCCGCAGGGGCTCTGCCAGTTCATCCACTCCGGGCTGTTCATCGGCGTCTTCCGCTACCTCGCCCCGCTGCTGGAGGCGCAGGCCGGGCTGCCCGAGACCGAGTTCTGGGCCCTGCTGCGCGCCGAGGTGCTCCGCTACCAGGACCGCTTCCCCGAGCTGCGCGAGCGCTTCGAGCTGTTCGACCTGTTCCGCCCCCGGATCGACCGGCTCTGCCTCAACCGCAACCGGCTGCTGCTGGACGGCTACCAGGACCGCCCGCACCGCCCGCACGCCGCCCGGTACGGGACCGTGCCCAACGCGCTGGTGGCCGTGGACGTGCGACTGCCCGTGCAACGGGACCGGATTGTCACCCCCGCCCCGTAGGGTGGGAGGGTCATGACGAACGACTCCGAATCCCACGACTCCGAATCCCAGCGGGCGGCGGACCTCGGCGACGAGGCCGAGGAAGCCGTAGCCGTCCCGCGCTCGCGGATCCCCGAACTGCTGCACGCCGCGGTGGCGGCCGTCGGCGGTGTGGAGCGCCCCGGCCAGGTCCGGATGGCCGAGGCGGTCGCCGACGCCGTCGACCACGGCGAGCACCTGCTCGTCCAGGCCGGCACCGGCACCGGGAAGTCCCTGGCCTACCTGGTGCCCGCGCTCGCCCACGGCGATCGCGTGGTGGTCGCCACCGCCACGCTGGCGCTGCAACGCCAGCTGGTGGAGCGGGACTTGCCGCGCACCGTCGAGGCGCTGCATCCGGTGCTGCGCCGCCGCCCGCTGTTCGCGATGCTCAAGGGCCGCTCCAACTACCTGTGCCTGCACCGGGCCAACGAGGGCACCCCGAGCGACGAGGGCGAGGGCCTGTTCGACCCGGTGGACGCGCTCGGCGGGCCCACCGGGAAGCTCGGGCAGGACGTGCTGCGGCTGCGCGACTGGGCCGAGGAGACCGACACCGGGGACCGCGACGACCTCAGCCCCGGCGTCTCCGACAAGGCCTGGGCCCAGCTGTCGGTCACCTCCAAGGAGTGCCTGGGCGCCACCCGCTGCCCGTACGGGCAGGAGTGCTTCGCGGAGAAGGCGCGGGAGCGGGCCAAGCTCGCGGACGTCGTGGTCACCAACCACGCGATGCTCGCGATCGACGCGATCGAGGGCGCTCCGGTGCTGCCCGAGCACGGGCTGCTGATCGTGGACGAGGCGCACGAGCTGGTCAACCGGGTCACCGGCGCGGCCACCGCCGAGCTGACCGTCGGCGCGGTCAACCGGGCGGTGAAGCGGGCCGCGCGGCTGGCCAACGAGAAGGCGGTGGACGCGCTCCAGGCCGCCGCCGAGAACTACCACGGCCTGATGGAGACGGCCCAGCCCGGCCGGGTCGAGGAACTGCCCGAGTACCTGGCGTACGCCGTCACCGCGATTCGGGACGCCGCCCGCCAGGTGATCACCTCGCTGGGCGAGACCAGGGACAAGGGGCTCAGCGACGAGGACGCCGTCCGCAAGCAGGCGATGGCCTCGGCCGAGGCACTGCACGAGACCGCCGAGCGGCTGCTGGAGGACTCCGAGTACGACGTGGTCTGGATCGAGCGCAGCGACCGCTACGGGCTGGGCACCGCCTCGCTGCGGGTCGCCCCGCTGAGCGTCTCCGGGCTGCTGCGCGAGGGGCTGTACAAGGAGCGCTCGGTCGTCCTCACCTCGGCCACGCTCAAGCTCGGCGGGGACTTCAACGGCGTCGCCGCCTCGGTCGGCCTGCCCTCCGAGACGCGGCTGCCGGACGTCCGCACCGCCGGGGACAACCCGGAGGCCGGCCCGGCCTTCGGCGAGGACGCGGTGCCGTACTGGCGCGGGATCGACGTCGGCTCGCCGTTCAAGTACCCCAAGCAGGGCATCCTGTACGTCGCCAAACACCTGGCCGACCCCGGGCGCGATCCCGAACGGCCGGACATGCTGGACGAGTTGGCCGAGCTGATCGGCGCGGCCGGCGGGCGGACACTGGGCCTGTTCTCCTCGATGCGCGGCGCCCAGACGGCCGCCGAGGCGATGCGCGAGCGGCTGGACCACCGCGTCCTGCTCCAGGGCGAGGACACCCTGGGCGAGTTGATCCGGGAGTTCGCCTCGGACGCGACCACCTGCCTGTTCGGCACGCTCTCGCTCTGGCAGGGCGTGGACGTGCCCGGCTCGGCCTGCCAGCTGGTCGTGATGGACCGGATCCCGTTCCCCCGGCCGGACGACCCGCTGATGAGCGCCCGCCAGAAGGACGTCGAACAGCGCGGCGGGAACGGCTTCATGGCCGTCGCGGCGACGCACGCGGCGCTGCTGATGGCGCAGGGCGCGGGCCGGCTGGTGCGCGCGGCCGACGACCGGGGCGTGGTCGCGGTGCTGGACCCGCGGGTGGAGACCAAGCGGTACGGGGGCTTCTTCCGCTCCTCGATGCCGGAGTTCTGGTACACCACGGACCGCAACCAGGTGCGCCGCTCGCTGGCGGCGATCGACGCCTCGGCGGCGCCGGTGCGGCCGGTGGTGAAGCGGGGCTGACCGCCTCGGCCCCGGGGCGTTCAGCCCCGGGGCCGAAGACACCGGAGGGGCTCCCCGCATGCGCGGTGGAGCCCCTTCCCGGTGTGCGCGTGTCCGTCGAGTGCCCGTAGCGGCGCAGGACCGCGACCGAGTGCCCAGAGGCGGCGCAGAAGTGCCCAGAGGCGGCGCAGGAGTGCTCAGAGCCTGCGCAGGACCGCGACGACCTTGCCCAGGATGGTCGCGTTGTCGCCGTTGATCGGCTCGTACGCCGGGTTGTGCGGCATCAGCCAGATCCGGCCGTCCTCGCGCTTGAGCCGCTTGACGGTGGCCTCGCCGTCGATCATCGCGGCCACGATGTCGCCGTTCTCGGCGACCGGCTGGCGGCGCACGGTGACCCAGTCGCCGTCGCAGATGGCCGCCTCGATCATCGAGTCGCCGCGCACGGTGAGCGCGAACAGCTCGCCCTCGCCGACCAGCTGGCGGGGCAGCGGGAAGACGTCCTCGACCGTCTGCTCGGCCAGGATCGGCCCGCCGGCGGCGATCCGGCCGACCAGCGGGACGTAGGAGGTGGACGGGCGGCCGGCCGTCTCGGCGGTGTTCGGACGGGCGACCTCGACACCGCGGACCTCGTAGGCGCGCGGGCGGTGCGGATCCCGGCGCAGGAAGCCCTTGCGCTCCAGGGCCATCAGCTGGTGGGCGACCGAGGAGGTGCTGGACAGGCCGACGGCCTGGCCGATCTCGCGCATGGACGGCGGGTAGCCGCGGCGCTGGACGGAATCCCGGATGACCTCGATCACCCGGCGCTGGCGCTCGGTGAGACCGGCCTCGTCGGTCCGGATGCCGGGGGGGCGGCCGGGCATCGCGCGGGCGGGGGAGGGGTGGGCGTCCTCCAGGGCGGCGGAGTGTTCGATCGGCTGGTCGGGAACGCGGGTCGCCCCGGAAAGGGCCGCTCCGGAGAGGCGATGGTCTTCGCTACGGTCCATGCTGATGTCCACACCCTGCTGATTCGTGGTGCGCTGCCCCACCTTGAACTGGGAGTGTTCCTGCACCGGGATGGTGTTGCTTTCGATCGTGTTCACGGCGGCCCCTCTCGACGGCTGTCCTCTCCCTTTTCCAGCCCAACGCGCCTCCTATCGAAAGGTTGCGCCAAACACACGTTCGAGTGAATTATTCGGGAGTTGACTGACTCGATCAAGGCTTTGTTGTACATCGAGTAAATGTTCGAGCGGAACTCGACCCCGGCAGTCTAATCGGCACCGACACGCCAAGGCCCTCACCTCCCCCAGAGGCCTAGATGTAGTGGCTACAGTCCTCTCCGTGCCCAGTACTAGTGGTCACCCCGCATGATCAGCTTGCCGAGGCCGGGGGCGCATCGCATAGACTCGACTGGTCCGAACGTTCTGCCAGGGAGGGATCCCGAGGTGCACTGCCCCTTCTGCCGGCACTCCGACAGCCGTGTTGTCGACAGCCGGACCACCGAGGACGGCAGCTGCATCCGCCGTCGTCGGCAGTGCCCGGACTGCGGCCGCCGCTTCACCACGGTGGAGACGGCCGCGCTGATGGTCATCAAGCGCAGCGGCGTCACCGAGCCGTTCTCCCGGCAGAAGGTCATCACCGGCGTCCGCAAGGCCTGCCAGGGTCGCCCGGTCACCGAGGACGCGCTGGCCCAGCTCGGCCAGCGGGTCGAGGAGTGCGTGCGCGCCAGCGGCAACGCCGAGCTCACCACCCACGACGTGGGGCTCGCCATACTCGGCCCGCTCAAGGAGCTCGACGTGGTCGCGTACCTGCGCTTCGCCAGCGTGTACCAGGCGTACGACGGACTGGAAGACTTCGAGGCCGCCATCGCGGAACTCCGCGCCGAGCAGCCCCGCACCCCCGAGGCGGACGACACCTGCGTGTCCGTCTCCGCCGCCGCGCCCTAGAAGGGTCCGGCACCGGGCCCCGGGCGGGCCCCGTCGCACCACCATGGCCCCGCGGGGCCCACGCGTGCCCGAAAACGGGGCACAGAACACTACAAACCGTGCGCAAGCAGGCAAGGTCTCCGCCTGCCCGCACACCGGAAGAACGAACCAGCAGTGCCCGGACTTTTCGGGGCACTTCGGGCGTTTGCCCAGGAGGAGGAGCGAGAAGTGACAGACACC
This sequence comes from Streptomyces sp. LS1784, assembly GCF_020103755.1. Taxonomy (GTDB): domain Bacteria; phylum Actinomycetota; class Actinomycetes; order Streptomycetales; family Streptomycetaceae; genus Kitasatospora. The sequence continues at coordinate 5,046 of NZ_JAHSQD010000173.1, read as the reverse complement.
ACGAGCGGTTCCGCACGCGGGTCGAAGTCCGAGAAGGCCGCGGCCAAGGGCGCCAAGGCCCCGAAGGGCGGTCTTCGGATGGAGCGCATCTACACCACTCCTGGCGTGCACCCGTACGACGCGGTCCGCTGGGAGCGGCGCGACGTCGTGATGACCAACTGGCGCGACGGGTCGATCAACTTCGAGCAGCGCGGTGTCGAGTTCCCCGACTTCTGGTCGGTCAACGCCGTCAACATCGTCACGTCCAAGTACTTCCGCGGCGCCGTCGGCACCCCGCAGCGCGAGTGGAGCCTCAAGCAGATCATCGACCGCGTGGTGCTCACCTACCGCGCCGCCGGCGAGAAGCACGGCTACTTCGCCGGCAAGGACGACGCCGAGATCTTCGAGCACGAGCTGACCCACGCCCTCCTCCACCAGGTGTTCAGCTTCAACTCGCCGGTCTGGTTCAACGTCGGCACCAAGCAGCCCCAGCAGGTCAGCGCCTGCTTCATCCTGTCCGTCGACGACTCCATGGATTCGATCCTCGACTGGTACAAGGAAGAGGGCATGATCTTCAAGGGCGGCTCCGGCGCCGGCCTCAACCTCTCCCGGATCCGCTCCTCCAAGGAGCTGCTCTCCTCCGGCGGCAACGCCTCCGGCCCGGTCTCCTTCATGCGCGGCGCCGACGCCTCGGCCGGCACCATCAAGTCCGGTGGCGCCACCCGCCGCGCGGCCAAGATGGTCGTGCTCGACGTGGACCACCCGGACGTCGAGGCCTTCATCGAGACCAAGGTGAAGGAGGAGGAGAAGATCCGCGCCCTGCGCGACGCGGGCTTCGACATGGACCTCGGCGGGGACGACATCACCTCCGTCCAGTACCAGAACGCCAACAACTCGGTCCGCGTCAACGACGAATTCATGACCGCCGTCGAGAACGGCACCGAATTCGGCCTGCGCGCCCGGATGACCGGCGAGGTCATCGAGACCGTCGACGCGAAGAAGCTGTTCCGCAAGATGGCCGAGGCCGCCTGGGCCTGCGCCGACCCCGGTATCCAGTACGACACCACCATCAACCACTGGCACACCTGCCCGGAGTCCGGTCGCATCAACGCGTCCAACCCCTGCTCCGAGTACATGCACCTGGACAACTCCAGCTGCAACCTCGCCTCGCTGAACCTGATGAAGTTCCTGCGCGACGACGACTCGTTCGACGCGGCGACCTTCGCCAAGGTCGTCGAGCTGGTCATCACCGCGATGGACATCTCCATCTGCTTCGCCGACTTCCCCACCGAGAAGATCGGCGAGACCACCCGCGCCTTCCGTCAGCTCGGCATCGGCTACGCCAACCTCGGCGCCCTGCTGATGGCCACCGGCCACGCCTACGACAGCGAGGGCGGCCGCGCCCTGGCCGGCGCCATCACCTCGCTGATGACCGGCACCGCCTACCGCCGCGGCGCCGAACTCGCCGGCGTGGTCGGCCCGTACGACGGCTACGCCCGCAACGCGGCCCCGCACCAGCAGGTCATGAAGCAGCACGCGGACGCCTCGCTGGACGCCGTCTCCCACGACGACCTGGACGCCCCGGTCTGGCTGGCCGCCAACAAGACCTGGCAGGACGTGCTGCGCGTCGGCGCGCAGAACGGTTTCCGCAACGCCCAGGCCTCGGTGCTCGCCCCGACCGGCACCATCGGCCTGATGATGGACTGCGACACCACCGGCGTCGAGCCCGACCTGGCCCTGGTCAAGTTCAAGAAGCTGGTCGGCGGCGGCTCGATGCAGATCGTCAACGGCACCGTCCCGCGCGCCCTCAAGCGTCTCGGCTACCAGGACGAGCAGATCGAGGCGATCGTCGCCCACATCGCCGAGCACGGCAACGTGGTGGACGCCCCGGGCCTGAAGTCCGAGCACTACGAGGTGTTCGACTGCGCGATGGGCGAGCGCGTCATCTCGGCCATGGGTCACGTGCGGATGATGGCCGCGATCCAGCCGTGGATCTCCGGTGCCATCTCCAAGACCGTGAACATGCCCGAGTCCGCCACGGTCGAGGAGATCGAGGAGATCTACTTCGAGGCGTGGAAGATGGGCGTCAAGGCACTCGCCATCTATCGCGACAACTGCAAGGTCGGCCAGCCGCTCTCGGCCAAGAAGAAGGAATCCGAGAAGAAGGCCGAGCAGGCCGAGGCTCCCGCCGCGGTCGAGAAGGTGGTCGAGTACCGCCCGGTGCGAAAGCGCCTCCCCAAGGGCCGTCCGGGCATCACCACCTCCTTCACGGTCGGTGGCGCCGAGGGCTACATGACCGCGAACTCCTACCCGGACGACGGTCTGGGCGAGGTCTTCCTGAAGATGTCCAAGCAGGGCTCGACCCTCGCGGGCATGATGGACGCCTTCTCCATCGCCGTCTCGGTCGGCCTCCAGTACGGCGTGCCGCTGGAGACCTACGTCGCGAAGTTCACCAACATGCGCTTCGAGCCGGCCGGTCTGACCGACGACCCGGACGTGCGGATGGCGCAGTCGATCGTCGACTACATCTTCCGCCGCCTGGCGCTCGACTTCCTGCCGTTCGAGACCCGCTCGGCGCTCGGCATCCACTCCGTCGAGGAGCGCCAGCGCCACCTGGAGACGGGCTCGTACGAGCCGCTGGAGGCCGAGGAGCTCGACACCGAGTCGCTCGCCCAGTCCGCCCCGGTCGCCGCCAAGCCGGCCGCGGCCCCGGCTCCGGCTCCGGCCGTCGAGGCGCCCAAGGCGGCCCCGAAGCAGGCCCACAACTCCACGGAGCTGATGGAGATCCAGCTCGGCCTCAACGCCGACGCCCCGCTCTGCTTCTCCTGCGGCACCAAGATGCGCCGCGCCGGCAGCTGCTACCTCTGCGAGGGCTGCGGCTCCACCAGCGGCTGCAGCTGATCGCGCCCGACCCCGGTGGTCGCCTCCTGAGGTGAACCGCTGAAGCGGGGCGAGGACCTTCACGGTCCTCGCCCCGCTTTTTCGCGTTCCCGGGGATGCCGATGTCACGTCCGGGGGTGGTGTCCGGTCGGTAGGGACGACGGGTTCTTCCGAGAAGGGGTGGTGCGGTGATGGGAACGGTGCTGGTGACCGGGGCGACGGGGACGCTGGGGCGGGAGGTGGTGCGGCTGCTGGTGGCGCGCGGGGTGGTGGTGCGGGGGTTGAGCCGGCGGGTGCGGGACGGGGGTGACGGGGTCGAGTGGGTGGTCGGGGACCTGGTGAGCGGGGCCGGGATCGCGGAGGCGATGGCCGGGGTCGAGGTGGTGGTGGACTGCGCGACCACCCAGCGGAAGGCGGACCTGGCCGGGGTCCGGACGCTGGTGGCGCGGGCCCGGGAGGCCGGGGTGCGGCACCTGGTGTACGTGTCGATCGTCGGGATCGACCGGGTGCCGATCGCGTACTACCGGACGAAGCTCGCCTGTGAGGGGGTGGTGCGGGAGTCGGGGCTGGGCTGGACGGTGCTGCGGGCGACGCAGTTCCACGACCTGGTGCTGAAGTTCTTCGACGCCTCCGCCCGGCTGCCGCTCTTCCCGGTGCCGAGCGGGTCGGCGTTCCAGTCGGTGGACGTGCGGGAGGTGGCCGCGGCGGTCGCGGACCTGGCGGGGGAGGAGCCGGCCGGCTTCGCGCCGGAGGTGGGCGGCCCGCAGGTGCGCTCCTACCGGGAGCTGGCCGAGGCCTACCTGCGGGCGGCGGGCAAGCGCCGACTGCTGCTGCCGCTGCGCCTGCCGGGAGCGGCCGGCCGGGGCCTGCGGGCGGGCGGCAACCTGACACCGGATCGGGCGGTGGGCCGGGGGACCTTCGAGGAGGCACTGGAGCGGCGGTTCGGCGACCGCTGAGGCCCGCGACTGTCAACCAGGGTTGACACCTGCGCAAGTGTCAACCAGAGTTGACGGCATGAGTGAGAGCGGAGAACTCGCGGCTGCGGCGAGCAGCCGTGACCCCGCCGTGGGGCTCCGGGCGGTCCGCGCGCTGCGCGATCTGGCGGACCGCCTGGAGGGCCTGCAGGTGGGCAACGCCCGGTCGCAGGGCTGGTCCTGGCAGGACATCGCGGTCTGCCTCGGGGTGACCAGACAGGCGGTGCACAAGAAGCACGCCCGACGAGGGGCCGGCAAGGACGAGGACGGAGGCTGAGCGATGTTCGAGCGTTTCACCGGCACGGCGCGGCAGGTTGTGGTCACGGCCCAGCAGGAGGCGAGGGAGCTGCGGCACGAGCACGTCGGGACGGAGCACCTGCTGCTGGCGATCGCCGGCGTGCCCGGCGACCCGGCGGCCGCCGTCCTGGTCGAGGCGGGCCTGGACCGGGAGACGGTGCGGCGGGCGGTTGTCCGGGCGTTCGGGCCGGAGGAGGACGCGGTGGCGCTCGCCTCGATCGGGGTGGATCTGGGTGCGGTGCGCGAGGCCGTCGAGTCGGTGTTCGGCAAGGGGGCGCTGGATGCGCCCACCGAGGAGGAGCCGAGGCGGCGCGGCTGGTTCCGGTCGGAGGCGAAGCCGGGGCGGAGCCCGTTCACGGCCGGGGCGAAGAAGGCGCTGGAGCTCTCGCTGCGCGAGTCGTTGCGGTTGAAGTCGGGCGAGATCGCGGTGGGCCACCTGCTGCTCGGGGTGCTGCGGGAGGGCGAGGGGCTCGGGGCGCGGGTGATCTCCGAGCACGGGCTGGCCCCGGACGCCGTGCGACGGGCGGTCGAAGGGAAGCTGGGACGGGTGCCCCGGGCGTGAAGCGTGGCGCTCGGGCGGGCGTCGTCGGCGCCGCCGAGTGGTGTGGGCGGCGTGAAAGCGGGAGATTGGCCGTCAACTGGCCGCTTGAGGCCTATGTCTGAATCGATATGATCGGCCGAAAGCGTGAACCGATCAGCCGCCCGGAGACGTTTCGCGCGTCGCCGGGCGGTCTGGTATGCGCCCGACCAGCTGTCGGCGGCCGCAACCGTCGCCGACCCCGCCGCCCGCGCCGCCGCCGCCCGCCGACGTTGCCGAGGACCGCACCGATGAGAGAAGCCACCAGCCCCGACGGCCGATCGCGCAGACGGCCCGCGCCGCGCACCGTCGCCCTGACCGCGGCCGCCGTCCTGCTGG
>NZ_JAHSQD010000172.1 GCF_020103755.1 Streptomyces sp. LS1784 | reverse complement strand
GCGCACGGCCAGGTCCGCGGCCTGCGCCGCGCCCTCCACCCGGACGCCCAGCACGCCGAGCCGGCCGCCGTCGAGCCGGGGGCGGCGGCCGGCGATGCCGAGGTCGTCGGTCGAGCCGTACGGGTTGTTGCTGACCAGCAGCGCCTGCTGAGCGGTGAGCGCGGTGGCGTCGACCCGGGCGTCGACGCGCCGCGCGCTCTCACCGACCAGCAGGTCCGGGAGCAGGTTCAGCGCGGTGCCGGCCTTGGCGTCGCGGTACTCGGGGCGCTGCACGACGTCGGCGTACACCCCGAAGGAGACGGTGTTGACGAAGGCCCGGCCCGCGACCTCGCCGAGGTCGACCCGCAGTTCCTCGCCGTCGGTCAGCGCGTCCAGGCAGCGGGAGGGGTCGGCGCGGTCGAGGCCGAGGTCCGCGGCGAAGTGGTTGCGGGTACCGGCGGAGACGACCAGGAACGGCAGGTCGTGCTCGGCGGCGACGGCCGCGACCAGCGCCTGGGTGCCGTCGCCGCCCGCCACGCCGAGCAGGTCCGCGCCCTCGGCCACCGCCGTACGTGCCAGCTCGGCGACATCGGTGGGGACGGACGGGTCGAGCAGGACGACCCGGGCGCCGAGCTCCTCCGCCCGCTCGACCAGCCCGAAGCGGCCGACCTTCCCGTCACCGGACTTCGGGTTCATGATCAGGACCGGCCGCTGCCGCCGGGGCACGGCAGTCGCCCGCATAGGCGGCTCCGGGCGGGCCCGGCGCAGCGCAGCGCGGGCGAGCGCCAACGCGGCGCCCCAGACCAGGACGAGGACCAGGGCCGTCAGCCACAGCCTGTGGCGGGCGAAGACCACCAGCACCGCGGCCGGGGCCGCGATCGCGACGAGCAGCCCGAACACCCGGACCGCGCCCCGGTAGGCCAGGAACCACCAGACGCCGACGGCCGAGACGACCAGTCCGAGCAGCCCCGCCGCGACCACCAGCAGCCCGCCCTCCCCCAGCGCGAACAGCAGCACCCCCACGGCCCCCACCGCCGCCGCCAGGGCGCAGCGCGCGAGCAGCCGCGCTCCGGCTCCCCCGTCGGTGCCCGATGTCCGTGTTCCGTCGATCTCGTCCTCCCGCACCACGCCCTCGGGGCCCGGCTGGGCCCGGTGTCGTTGCCAGCAGCCTGCGCACTCCCGCACCCGACGGCATTCCGACAGGGCCGTCCGGGTGGCGGGTGACCCGGGGAAAAGCGGTTGCCGGGCCGGGTTGGATGGGTGCATGGCGCACAAGGTGAAGGTCACGCCGACGGTGTACGTGTCGGTGGACGTGGAGGCGGACGGACCGATCCCGGGGCCGTACTCGATGGTGAGCTTCGGGGCGGTGGTGGCCGGGTGGCACGACGGGGAGGGGTTCCGGCGGGCGGGCGCGGGTGCGGCGGCGTTCTACCGGGAGCTGCGGCCGATCAGCGCGGAGTACGACCCGGAGGCGCTGGCGGTGTCGGGGCTGGACCGGGCGGCGCTGGAGGCCGGCGGGACCGATCCCGGGGCGGCGATGCGGGAGTTCGGCCGCTGGGTGGAGCGGGCGCGGAGCGGGCCGGGCGGGCGGCGGTACCGGCCGGTGATGGTGGGCTACCCCGCCGTGTACGACTGGCAGTTCCTCTACTGGTACCTGGTGCGGTTCACCGGCTCCAGCCCGTTCGGGCACTCCGGCTGCCTGGACCTGAAGACGCTGTACGCGGCGCGGGCCGGGGTGCCGTTCGCCGGGATCGGGAAGCGCTCGATGCCGCCGGAGCTGCTGCCGGACCTGCCGCACACCCACCACGCGCTCGACGACGCCCGGGAGCAGGCTGAGCTGTTCGCGAACCTGTGGGAGTGGGACGGGGCTACGGGACGTCCGGCGTGAGGGCGAGGACGGCGAGGTCGTCGGCGAGCAGGCCGGCGTACCGGTGGACGTCCTGGGCCAGGAAGGAGACCACCCGGTCGGGGGCGGTGGTGCCGAGGCCGGCGAGCCGGGGGGCCAGCGGGTAGAAGGCGCCGGTGGTGTCACGGGCCTCGCTGACGCCGTCGGTGTAGAGCAGGACGGTGTGGCCCGGGGGCAGCGGGACGGCGATCGCCTTGCTGCGCTCGTCGGCGGGGCCGAGGTGGCCGAGGCCGAGCGGGAGCTCGTCGGCGCAGGACAGCGGGGCTATGCCGCCGCCGCCGAGGAGCAGCGGGGTGGTGTGGCCGCGGTTGACGATCTCCACGCAGTCCGAGCCGGGCCGGTACTGGAGCAGGACGGCGGTGACGAACAGCTCGTCGTCGCCGCGGTCGGCGGCGTCGCGCAGCACCGCGCGGTCCAGCTGGTCGGCGAGTTCGACCAGCCCCGGGGTGTCGTGCGCGGCCGCCCGGAACGCGCCGAGGACGTCGGCGACGGTGCGGACCGCGCCCAGCCCCTTGCCCCGGACGTCGCCTAGCAGCACCCGCACGCCGAAGCGGGTGTCGCACACCTCGTAGAGGTCGCCGCCGACCAGGACGTCGGCCCGGGCCGGGCGGTAGAGGCCGGCCACCCGCAGCCCGCCGGCCCGCTCGGGCACCGGACGCAGCACGGTGCGCTGCAGGGTCTCGGCGACCGTACGGGCCTGGAGCAGGTTGCGGTTCTGCCGGGTGCGCTGCCAGGACAGCGCGGTTCCCATGACGCCGGAGAGCAGGGTGGCGATGTAGACCCAGACGTGGTGCTGCTCGTCCACGTGGCCCGCGCGCAGCGCCAGCGCGAGCTGGAGCGCCAGGGAGCCGGCCGTGGTGACGGCGGTCAGCACCGGGCCGTAGCTGAACGCGGCCACCACGGGCAGCGCGGTCAGCAGGAAGCCGGCGGCGACGGCGTGCGGGACGACGGCCTCGGCGACCAGGTCCAGCACCAGCAGGAGCACCGGGAGCCAGGGCACCCACCGCGGCACCTTGGGCTCCAGCGCCGCGGGGCGCGACGGATGGGGTGCTGTGGGCACGGTGGGACCTCCTGGCAGGCGGCCGTTCCGGGCGATCGGCCCGGATTGGCCGGTTTCATCCCTCCATGTTCCCGCACGGACGGCCCAGTCACGAACAGCCGAACGTCCTGGTCCCCGGGGCCGGAGGAGCCAGTCCCCGGCCCCGGGGGCGGAGCGTCAGCGGACGGTCACCGGCAGGGTCTCGTAGCCGCGCAGCACCAGGCGGTCGCGCCGGGTGGGGACGCCGCCGGGGGCGAGCCGGGGGAAGCGGTCCAGCAGGGCGGGCACCGCGACCTCGGCCTCCAGCCGGGCCAGCTGGGAGCCCAGGCAGAAGTGCGTGCCGCCGCCGAAGCTGAGCGGCTGGCTGTCGGTGCGGGTCGGGTCGAACACCTCGGGGCGCTCGTACCGGGCCGGGTCGTGGTTGGCCGAGCCGATCAGCAGGGTCACCGCGTTGCCGGGCGGGATCGGCAGGCCCTCGATGGCCAGGCCCTCCTCCAGCGCGACCCGCCCGGTGGCCTGGACCGGGGAGTCGAAGCGCAGCACCTCGTCGGTGAACCCGGCCGGGGTGACCGCTCCGCTGCGCAGCCCGGCGGCCGCCTCGGGGTGGCGGAACAGCAGGGCCAGGCCGTTGCCGAGCAGGTTGGTGGTGGTCTCGAAGCCGGCCACCAGCAGCAGCACCAGGTTGGCCAGCAGCTCCTGGGCGGAGAGCCGCTCGTCGTCCGCGGCGGCGATTCGGGCCAGGTCGCTGACCAGGTCGTCCTGCGGACGGGCCAGGCGCTCGGCGGCCAGCTCGGTGAAGTACCGGGCCAGCTCGTCGGCGGCCTCGTCGGCGGCGGTCAGCTCGTCCAGGTCCTGGATGATCTCCAGCGCGACGGTCAGGTCGGAGGCGAGGTCGCGGAAGCGGTAGCGGTCCTGCTCGGGGACACCGAGCAGCTCGCAGATCACCCCGACCGGCAGCCGGAAGGCGAAGGCGTCCATGAAGTCCACCGGCGATCCGTCGGCGCCCTGCTCGGCCATCCCGTCCAGCAGCCGGGCGACCGCCGTCTCCACGGCCGGGCGCAGCGCGGCGACCCGGCGGGCGGTGAACACCGAGGCGATCAGCGAGCGGACCCGGGGCTGGTCGGGGGCGTTGCGCTGGAGGATCGAGCGGCCGAACAGGGCCAGCGAGGAGTGCACCGCGTACTCGGGGGCCAGGCCGGCCATCATCTCGGCGGTCGCGACGCCGAAGGCGGGCGTGCGCAGCACCTTGTTGACCGCCGCGTAGCCGCTCACCACGAACATGCCCTCTCCGGCCGGGGCCACCGGGCCCAGCTCGCGGGCCCTGGCGTACAGCGGGTACGGATCGGTCCTGACCTCCGTGGTCACCAGCTGTTCGATGATCGCCGCGCCGTCCATCCGGCACTCCCCTCCCGAGATCACGCTTCCTGCCCGGTCAACCACCGGTGGGCGCGGCGGAGTTCCCGGACGGATCGAGTCGCGTGCCGGGCGGGGCGGGTACCGGGCGGAGGCAGGTACCGGGCGGGTCCGGTCCGGATCGGGTGCGGCGGGTCCCGGGGCGGGCGGGGACGGCTCGATAGGGTTGCCGGCATGGAGATCTGGATCAACCCGCGGTGCAGCAAGTGCCGGACCGCACTCGGCGAGCTGGACGACGCCGGAGTCGAGTACACCGTGCGGCGCTACCTGGAGGAGCCGCCGACCGTGGCCGAGCTGGCTCAGGTGCTGGAGCGCCTGGGCCTGGAGCCGTGGGACATCACCCGCACCGACGAACAGGCCGCGAAGGACCTGGGGATGAAGGACTGGCCGCGGGAGGCGGGTGAGCGGGAGCGCTGGATCGCGGCGATGGCCGAGCACCCGATCCTGATCCAGCGCCCGATCATCACCGCGGACGACGGGCACGCCGTCGTGGCCCGCACCCCCGAGGCTCTCAAGTCCGTTCTGCCGTAAGGCCCGCGAGCCGCTCGGGCCGGTCAGTGGAGCCGGATCTTCTCCACCGGCCGGCCCGGGTGCCAGTTGTGGACGACCAGGTGGTCGCCCTCCAGGGCGGTGTGCACCACCTGGTCGAGCTCCAGCCGGAACGCGTGGAACGGGGTGGGCGGCGGCTCGGGAAGATCGGCGGCGAAGGCGTCGAGTTCGGTCTCGTCGGTGATCTCCACCGCCCGGCCGGAGACCTTGGAGTCCCCGCCCGCCATGGTCTCGTCCCCCGGGTGCGCGTGCAGGGCGAAGCGGGCGTCGCGCTGGAGGTCACGCGCCTTGACCGCGCCGTACATCGACCCGATCCAGAGGTCGGCGCCGACGAAGTCGACCTCCGTCCCGCTCACCCGGGGCGATCCGTCCTTGCGCAGCGTCGCCAGGACATGGTGCTTGTTCGCCTCGAACCGGGCCCGGACCAGGGGCGCCAGATCGGGGGCCTCGTGCTCGAAGTCCTGCCAGGTGGCCATGGCGCCAGTCTGGCACCCGGCACCGACAACCGCCGTACGCGGACGGGCGGGACGACCGGGCGGACGAGGAGCACCGGACCGCTGTCGGTGGCCGGTGCGACACTGGCGGGGTGACCACCACGACCACGTACATCGCCTTCCTGCGGGCCGTCAACGTCGGCGGCCGGACGGTGAGGATGGAGCGGCTGCGGGCGCTCTTCGCCGAGCTCGGGCTGGGGAACGTCCGCTCCTACATCCAGAGCGGCAACGTCTTCTTCACCACCGACGAGCCGGACCGCGCGGCACTGACCCGGCGGATCGAGGAGCACCTGGAGCAGTCGCTCGGGTACCCGGTGCCGGCGCTGCTGCGCACGGTGGACGAGGTGGCCGACCTGCTCGCCGCCGAACCGTTCCGGGGCGTCGAGGTGACGCCGGACGTCCGGCTCGTCGTCGCCTTCCTCTCCGAGCCGCTGCCGGCCGAGCTGTCCTTCCCCCACCGCTCGCCGAAGGGCGACGTCGAGGTGCTCGGCGCCGGTCCGGGGGCGGCGTACGTCGTGATCCACCTCCAGGACGGCAAGTGGGTCACCAAGGAGATGTTCGGCAAGGCCTACCGGGGCGCGGTCACCTCCCGCTTCCTGCACACCACGGAGAAGATCCTGGCGGCCGCCCGCAGGGCCTGACGGTCCGTACCGCACTCCGGCACGGGCCGGACGGCATCCTGGACCGGCCGGACGGCACCCCGGGCCGAACCGGGCCGCACGACCGGAACGCGCGGAACCGCCCGGCCGGTAAGGGCGTCTGGACTGCCGTGACGTACGAACCCCGCGCACGGCGTGATCTGGACAGCCGGAGTCGGCCGCGCCGACAATTTGGCCATGACGCCTCCTGAGCTCCCCACCGGCGCAGCCGGGCCGACCGGCGCGGTCCGGCCCTCCGACGCCGAACGGGAGCAGGCGCTCGGGGCGCTACGGGACGGCGCGGGCAGCGGGAGGCTCTCGCACGACACCTTCCTCGGACGGATGGACATCGTCCTGCACGCCACCAGCCGTGGCGAGTTGGACGCGGCGGTGGCCGGGCTGCCGACCGGCGGGCCGGTCGAGCGCTTCGTGCTGCGCACGGTCGGCCGGGTGTCCGCCTTCGGCGACCGGTTGGGCCGGGCCTGGCGCACCGAGCGGCTGCCGGGGCTGAGCCTGCCGCAGGCCGGGGCCGGGCAGTTGACGATCGGCCGGCTCCCCGGCTCGGGGCTGCGGCTGCACGACGCCTCGGTGTCCCGGCACCACGCCGAACTGCGGCACGAGCAGGGCGGCTGGGTGCTGTACGACCTCGGCTCGACCAACGGCACGCACGTGAACGGGCGCCGGATAGCGGGCGGCGTACGGGTCCGGCCGGGCGACCAGGTGCGGTTCGGGAACCTGGAGTTCCGGCTCGCCGCGTTCTGAGCGGACCCACCCCCGCCCGGCCCGGGTGTCCGTGTCCCGGGTCAGTGCGGGAACTGCCGGGGCGGCCGCTGACGGGGCAGCTCGTCCTGGAACTCCGCGATGACGGTGGCGATCTGGCGGGTCAACACGGTCTGCTCCAGGCGGTCCAGGTACCGGTGCTCGGCGACCAGCGCATCGACCGTGACGCCGAAGTAGAGCGTCATCAGCGGATTGACGAAGAGCTGCTCGCCCTTGGTCCGCTCGGTGAATCGGACGTCACCGAACTCACCGCGCAGCGCCGCCGCCACCGAGCCGTTCACGATGCTGGGGTGTTCCGGGAAGGCGGCCCGGGCGTGCTCGACGGCGTCCAGGTACAGCACCCCCTCCCGGCTGTCGCGCGGGATGGAGAAGGCCCCGAGGTAGCCTCCGGCCCGGTCGAGCGCGGCGAGGTTCTCCAGCACCAGGGAGTGGTTGACGCCGTGGTGGGCGTCGATGCCGAAGCCGAGGCAGGCGACCAGCCGCTCGGGCACCTCGGACAGGCCGGCCACCGCGGCCAGGCTCGCCATGTCCTCCTCCGGGGTGCCGAGCCCGGCCTCGTCGCCGCGCATCAGGATGTCGGTGCCGCCGTCCACCAGCAGGATCGCGTCCACGCCCAGGCGTCCGACCAGCGCGCGGTAGGCCTCGCGCAGCGGCTGCACGCCGACCGTCGGGAAGGCCCACACGGTGTCGGGCATCCCGTGCCGGTTCAGCCAGCGGGCCAGGGTGCGCTCCGGGAAGTAGCCCTCGGGGGCGGCGGTGTCCGGTCCGATCCGGGCCACGTCGGGCTCCGCCCAGACTTCGAGGGGCAGGCCGTAGAGGTGGGTGAAGGAGAGGTTGGCCAGGTGCACCTCCTTGCCGGCGGCCCGCAGGGCGAGGGCGATCGGCAGCCCGGCGTACACGTCGAAGCCGCCGCCGGCCCCGGCGACCAGGATGCGCTCGGCGGCCAGCAGCCGGGTGATCAGCGGTGGTTGCAGCAGAGAAGTCACCGGCGGACGGTAGCACCGGGCGGGCCGGCCCCCGCCGGCCGCTGTCACTCTCACTGTCAGTGGCGGGTGCGAGGATGCGGGCATGACCGAGGAGACGGTTCCCACCCCCGACGTGCTGCGCGAAGTCCAGGAGCGGGCCCGCGAGTTGATCCGGTGCGGCTTCCAGGAGCCGGACGAGATAGCCGAGTCCCTGGTCGAGGTCCTCGACGACCAGGGGCTGACACAGGAGGAGGCGGAGCGGATCGTCGCTCCGCTGTGGACCGAGCGGCTGGCCGAGCAGGCGGCCTGGCCGGAGACCACCGACGTGGACCGGCTGGCGGACGCCTTCGACGCGCTGGAGGACCAGGGCATCGTCGCGGCGATGGACTTCACCTGCTGCGCGGGCTGCGGCTATGCGGAGATCGGCGGCGAGGCCGGGGAGGATTCGGTCGGCTTCGTCTTCTTCCACCAGCAGGACACCGAGGCGGCGGCCGCCGGACGGGGGCTGATGCTGCGCTACGGAGGGTTCCGCGCCGGGGAGGAGACGGCGGAGGTCTCGGAGCGCCGGACGGTGGAGGTCGGGCGGGCGGTGGTCGCCGCGCTGGAGGCGGTCGGGCTCCCGACGGAGTGGGACGGCTCGCCGCACACGGCGATCCGGGTCGCCCCGCTGGAGTGGCTCAACCGCCTGACGGAGTAGGCGCCGGGGAGCGCGTCCTCCTGCCGGGGCCGCCGGGGCGGTCAGTCCCGCTCGACGTGCGCCTCGACGTAGTGGCGCTTCTTCTCCGTCTCGCGCAGGGTGACCCTGACGCTGCCGACGGAGGTCTCGGAGTTCTTGGTGACGGTCTTCTTGGTGTCGCCGATGGTCACCTCGGCCGAGTTGTCGGTGATGTGGCCGACGGTCATGCTCATCGATTTGTCGCCGCCGAAGACCTTGACGGTCTTGGAGTCGTCGTCACCGTCGGTCGTGACGGTGACGGTGCACTTGTGGTCGTCCAGGCAGAGTGCCACGGTGCCCTCACAAGCGGTCAGTCCGGCGCCGAGCATCAGGACGGCGCCGGCGGCGAGGAGCGCCGGGCCGCGCCGGAAGCGGGTCCGGAGGCGGGTGCGGTGCGGGTTGGGGGTGCTGCGCGCTGTGGTCATGCCGTCGACGGTAGTACGGCGGGCACGGCCCGTCATCAACCGCCAGCGTGATGCCTGCCCTGGCACGGCCCGGAGCGGCCGGGGCGGCCCGACCCTGAGAGCGATGGGTCGAATCCCCTAGGGGATGTGAACAGTTGACTGTCCGTCCGAATTCTACAGACGATCCGGCATATGCCGGAGGCCCGTACCGGAGGCTCATACCACGCGCGTAGATCCACGGCCCGCAAAAGCGCCCCGGAGTCAGTCGGCGATGCTCCCCAGGCCGCCGAAGCCGAGGCCCGTTCCGGTGCCGGCGGCCGGACCGTCCGCCGGGCCCCACAGCGGCGAGGTGCAGCGCTGGTAGGTCGCGTGCCAGTGCGGCCAGTTGCGGGCCACGTCGTCGTCGCACTCGGCCAGCAGCCGCTCGACCAGCGCGGGCTCCACGCCCTCCAGCAGCCAGGCCAGCGCGTCCGCCATGCCCGGGCCGTCGGCCAGGCGCAGCAGGTCCAGCAGCTCGCCCAGCCCGCCGAGCCGGGAGCCCTCGGCGATCACCCGCTCCATCCGGGGCAGCAGCTGCCGCTCCTCGATCCGCAGGTGGGTCTCCAGCCGGGCCGCCAGGTCCTCCATCGCGTACGCGACCGGCCAGGCGCTGCCGGTGTCCCGGCTGGCGATCCGCACCAGCGTGGTGACCCGGGTGAAGGAGTGGTCCAGGTTGTGGTGGTCGTCCTCCAGCCAGTTGAGCAGCAGCCGCAGCTCGGGCGCGAAGCGGCGCACGATCGGCCAGAGCCGGGTGTCCTGCTGCTCGTGGTGGCAGGTGAGCATCGCGGTCATGAAGTTCCAGTGCCGCAGCAGCGCCTCGCCCTTGTGGTCCTCGTCGGGCTGGAGCAGCCGCAGCGCGTTGGGCAGCCGGGCGAGGTCCCGGCGCATCGCGGCGTGGACCAGGCGCAGGCCGGCGAACCGCAGGGTGACCGGCTCGTCGTCCGTGGCCCGGCCGTACGCGTCCGCGCCCGGCGAGTCGGCTCCGGGCCGGCCCTGCGCGGGCACGGTGAGGGTGGACGGGGACACCAGGTGGATCGGCATGGCACTCTCTTCAAGGCTTGGGGCACGGTGGGTGGTGGCGGCCAGTGAGGACCGCCCCAGCCAAGGTGCTCGCAGCTCATCAGAAGCGAATCAATGTCCGATTGACGCGCAGGTCACGGGCCTGCGGACGGGCGCCGGAACTGCGCGGAGACCACCGGCGGCCCGCCGGAAGGGCACCGGAAAAACAGGACCGCCGGTGCCGGGAGCGCGAACGCGTCCTGGCACCGGCGGTGCGGGTGGGAGCAGGGGCCTCAGTCGGCCGCCGGCCCCGCCAGGTGAGCGGTGAGCCACACCAGGGTGTCCGGGATCATCTTCTTGAAGTCCGAGGTCAGGTGCTTGCCGCCGGGCTGCTCGTGGTACTCGAGGCTCACCGGCGGCACCGCCTTGGCCACCCAGTCCTTGACCACCTTGGTCTCGTACGGGTTGGCGCCGCCCGCGGTGACCAGCATGCTCACGTCGGCCTTGCCCTGGGTGACCAGCACGTTCGGGTTGTTGGCCTCGCGCTCGGCCTCGTGGCCCTTCCACAGCAGCGAGTCCGGTATGAAGTAGCCGTCGATCGGCACCGCCGCCTTGTAGACCTGCGGGTACTGGAGGGCGAGCTTGGCGCTGCAGAAGCCGCCGGTGGAGGCGCCCATCACGCCCCAGCCGTCGCGGCCCTTCACGGTCCGGAAGTTGGCGCGGACGAAGTCCGGGATGTCCTCGGCCATCCAGGTGCCCATCTTGGGCTGGCCCGGGATGTCGGAGCAGTCCAGCGCGTTCTTCTCGTCGCTGTTGAAGTTCTGCACGGGCATGATCATGATGAACGGATGGGACTTGCCCTCCTTGACCAGCCGCTCGTTCTCCTCCTGGATCGGCAGCTGGTTGTCGGTCCAGGTGTTGTAGCCGTTGCTCTGGCCGCCGGCGAAGAGGGTGAGCACCGGGAAGCCGGTCTTGGCGAACTTGGGGTCGTTGTACTCGGGCGGCAGCCAGACCCAGACCTGGCCCGTGACGCCGGACTTCGCGCCGGTCACCTTGGTCATCATGATCGGGCCGGCACCGGTGTCCCGGACCTTGTTGAGGCCGGCGGCGGGCCCGGTGGGCATCAGCACCTTTCCGGCGGCGGCCGTGGTGGCACCGGCGGTCGCGCCCGGGGTGGTGCCGGTGGCGCTCGGGCTGCCCGCCGAGCTGCTGCTGCCGGCCGGGGTGGCGTTCGCCGTGGCGCTGCCCCCCTTCCCACCGCCGGAACTCCCGCAGGCCGCGAGCGAGGCGGCCAGGGCGAGCACGGCGGCGCCGGACAGGACGGCGCGGGAACGGGACGACTGCCTAAGCACGGTGAGGACTCTCCGACCGATGTCGCGCCCGGTCCGTCTGACCGGGCGGCGGCCCCCCGGTGGGGCCGGACAGGCCCGGGGCACAGCGTTGGAGCGTCCCCCGGAGTGATGGCGCGCCGCCCCTCGCGGGGGTGCGCCTTCCTGCGATCTTATGACGTGGGCCGGGGTGGGCCGGTTGCGAGGTGACCGCTGGAAATCCAATGTTTGCTCGCGATCGGGTCAAGGCCTTCACCGCTCCCCCCGAACGGCGGGGGCCGGATGGCGGGGGCGGCCGCCGGACTCCCGCCGAGCCGTCCGGATTTCGGCGTTTTGACCAGTGACGGCGGCCCGCCGATCCACGACGATCACGAGGTACGCCCAGGGCCGACCGGGAACAGCCATCGAGGAGGGTGCCATGAACGAGCGGATCGCCGTCGTCACCGGAGCCGGGAGCGGCGTCGGCCGGGCCGTGGCGGTCGAACTGGCCGCGGCCGGCTGGCGGACGGTACTGGCCGGCCGGCGGGCCGGGCCGCTGCGGGAGACCGCCCGGCTCTGCGCCGCCCCGGCCGACGTGGTGCCGACCGACGTCACCGACCCGGCCTCGGTGGACGCGCTGTTCGCCGCGGCCACCGAGCACCACGGCCGGGTGGACCTGCTGTTCAACAACGCCGGCACCTTCGGCCCGGCCGTCCCGGTGGAGGAGCTGACGGTCGAGGACTGGCGGGCCGTGGTCGACCTCAACCTGACCGGCGCCTTCCTCTGCGCCCGGGCCGCGTTCCGGCAGATGAAGGCGCAGGACCCGCAGGGCGGCCGGATCATCAACAACGGCTCGATCTCCGCACACGTCCCGCGCCCGAACTCGATCGCCTACACCGCGACCAAGCACGCCGTCACCGGCCTGACCAAGTCGCTGTCGCTGGACGGCCGCCCGCACCGGATCGCCTGCGGGCAGATCGACATCGGCAACGCGGCGACCGACATGACGGCGGCGATGGGCACGGGCGTGCGGCAGGCGGACGGCCGGATCGCCCCCGAGCCGACCATGGACGTGGCCGACGTGGCACGCACCGTGCGGCACATGGCCGGTCTGCCGCTGGAGGCCAACGTGCAGTTCGCCACCGTGATGGCGACGGCCATGCCGTACATCGGCCGGGGGTGACGGACGGACCGTCACCCCTCGGGCGAGTGCCGACGGCGCAGCGCCCCGCCGCCCTCGTCCGGCCGGTGGACGCCGGTGGACGCCGCGGTGTCCGGCCGGGCGATCCGGCCGGACCCGGGACCACGGCTCACGGCCGCCAGGTGTCGTTCGACGTGACGGTCCCGCCCGAGGGCACCGTCGCCGTCCGGTTGGCGCCGGACTCCCAGGTCACCGCACCGCTCGCGTCCTTGCGGACGTACTTGTACTGGAAGGACGTGCCGGCCGGCAGCGACAGCGCCAGCGACCAGACCGGGTAGCCGGCCGAGGAGAGCGGCAGCGCCTTCGCCGGGTCCCAGCCGCCGAGCGCCGTGACGTCGCCGACCACGTAGAGGTTCTGACCGTACGAGGTGGTGGCGTTGACGTTGAACGAGGCGCCGGAGACGCTCGCGCCGGACTGGACGTACAGCGCGACCGCGTCGCCCGCGCCGACCGTCGCGGTGAACTGCCCGTTGGCGCCCACCTGGTACGTCGGGCCGGTGCAGCCGCCGCCCGGCTGCGGGTCGCCGTGCTGGACGTCGCAGTAGGTGCCGGCCGGCAGACCGGTCTGGAAGGTCCGGGTGATCGCGCCGCTCTCGTGGTTGATCGCGACGTAGCCCCTGTTGCCGCGGCCGAAGGCGATCGCGTTGTTTCCGTTGGACCACCAGTCGGTCACCCCGGTGCCCGCCACCGCGTTGCGGAAGCCGACCATGTTGGCGACCTGCCGCCAGGCGTGGGTGCAGTTCCAGCCGTCCTGGTAGCAGGCGTTGACGGTGCCGCCGTTCGGCGGGCCGTCGTCCTTGTTGGTGAAGGAGTAGCCGGAGTAGACGTTGGGGGCGCCGTACGGCGAGGCCAGCAGGAAGACGTTGGCCAGCGTGTAGGTGTTGCCGTAGGTGTAGTTGAGGGTGGAGCCGTTGCGCTCGGTGTCCCAGTTGTCGACGAAGCCGCGCGCCTGGCCGCTCGGCAGGTAGCCCCAGGAGGCGCCCCAGCCGCTGAGGTTGGCGAGCTTGTCGGTGGTGAACATCCGCTTGAGGTCGGTGCCGACCCGGAACTCGTCCAGGTCGCCGGTGCCGGTGTACTCGGCCGGCTGGATCGGCTCGCCGGCGCCGTAGATGACCTCCTGGACCCAGTAGGCCTTGGGGTTGGCCATCTTGGCCTTGACCGCCGCGAGGTCGGCGGCGGCGATGTGCTTGGCGGCGTCGACCCGGTAGCCGTCGACGCCGAGCGAGGCCAGGTCGTCCAGGTAGTGCGCGATGGTGGTCTGGACGTACGTGCTGCCGGTGTCCAGGTCGGAGAGGCCCTCCAGCTCGCAGTTCTGGACGTTGGTGCGGTCCTGGTAGTTGGTGATCGGCTGGCGGCAGGAGTGGAAGTCCTGGCTCTGGTACGTGCCGGGGTAGTCGTACTTGGTGTACGCGGTGCCGCCGGTGCCGGTGCCCGAGCCCGCCGACATGTGGTTGACCACCGCGTCGGCGATCACCTTGACCCCGGCCGCGTGGCAGGCGGCGACCATGTTCCTGAAGGACGTGCGGTCGCCGAGCCGTCCGGCGATCTTGTAGCTGACCGGCTGGTAGGAGGTCCACCACTGCGAACCCTGGATGTGCTCCTGCGGCGGGGAGACCTCGACGAAGCCGTAGCCCTTGGGGCCGAGGGTGGAGGTGCAGGCCTGGGCGACGGAGTCGAAGCGCCACTCGAAGAGGGTGGCGGTGACGTCCTTGCCGTTGTTCGCGGGCGGGGCGGCCTGGGCGGCGGGGGCACCGAGGGAGGTGCCGAGCGAGAGCGCGAGCGCCGCCGAGGCGGCGAGCGCACCGGCCGCGCGGGCGGGCCGGCGGGTGGGGGCGGTGGTGACCACGTCGTCTCCTGGGGGTGGCTGGGGTGGGACAGCCGGAGGTGAAGCCTGCAGGAAGTTTCTGTAACTTGCCGGAAACTTGCAGCGCTGAACCTAGAGGCGCCCACAGGGGCCGTCAAGACCTTGCCCAAAACCGAGAAGGTGCGGCTCAAGTCCCAGGAGATTCGTTCCTGCATCCGTGCCGTCAGAGCCGGGCGGCCACAGGCCCGGAGGACACGACAAGGGCCCGGCAGCCGTAGCCACCGGGCCCCTCACCTGTCCTGGTTCACCGGCCCCTCAGGAGCCGGACCGGGCTCAGCCGGTCTGGACGGAGGTGTCGTCGATCACGAAGCTCGTCTGGAGCGAGGAGTCCTCGGTCCCGGT
>NZ_JAHSQD010000171.1 GCF_020103755.1 Streptomyces sp. LS1784 | reverse complement strand
ACCGCCGAGGCCACGTCGTCGCCGCGCGGGCCGGGCTCGACCGGCAGGCGCCGGCCCACCCGGCCGCGCAGCTTCGACAGTTCGCGCAGTTCGGCCCGGTCCCGCTCGCGGTCGGCGCCGGTGACGGACTTGGCGATCGCCTCCTGGAGCCGGGCGCGGCTCTGCTCGAACCGCGCCACCGCCTCCCGGTACTCCGCGGCCGCGGCACCCGCCGGCCCGTCACCGAGAGCGGTCAGCAGGTCGATACCGAAGCCCGCCCTCCGCAGCAGCAGTCGATCGTAGAGCTGCCACGTGGCCCGCTGTCCCGTCTCCCCTTGGGTCGCTTGGTCCGTCATGGCCTCAGTCCTGAAAGTTGATCAGGTCGAACGGGCGGTTGAGCTTGGTCCGCGGCTTGGGCAGCAGCCCTTGCAGGTCGGCGCCTTCGGCGACGGCCTTGGCGAGGGCGTCCGCCTCACCGGGACGGGTGAGGCTCAGCGGTGCCATGGCCGCCACCGACCCGGCCGCGTCCACGGAACCGGTCGTCATCACCCGACCCGCCTGGGCCAGCGCGATGCGGTACGGATCGCCCAGCAGCCGGGCCGCGGACTCGGCGCGCTCGTACTGTTCGGCGCCCGCCGTCGCGTCGCCGCCGGAGGCGTGCAGCATGCCCAGTTCGAGACGCACCTCGGTCTCGTGGAAGAGGTCACCCAGCTCGGCCGCGTTCACCAGCGTGGTGTCCAGGTCCTCCAGGGCGGCGTCCCGCTCGCCGACGAGCAGCCGCAGCCCGGCGCTGCGGTACGCGTGGTGCTTGCGGAAGCCCGCGTTCGACGAGCCGGTGGCCTGCTTGAACTTCTCCCAGGTCGCCAGCGCCGAGGCGTGCTTGCCCGCCTTCTCCTGGAGCACGCTGATGTTCGAGTACAGGTTGATCCGCAGATGTGCGGCACTGGCGTCGGTCAGGCCCGCCATGCAGGCCAGCGCCTGCTTCTCGTGCTCGAAGGCCGCCCCGAGCCGCCGCTCCGCGAACAGGGTCAGCCCGCGCAGGTTGTGCAGCCAGCCGCGCTCGCGGCGCACGCTCTCGGCCTCGCCCGGACGCTCCGCGACGACCTCGAAGCCCTGTTCCACCTCGGCGACGGCCTCCGCCAGCCGGTTCTTGCGCTTGGACAGGGTGAGTGCGGAGTACAGGTGCGACTGGGCCCGCAGCTCCGGGGAGAGGCCGGCGGCGTCCTCCCGGATGGCCCGGAAGCAGGCGATGGCCGTGTCCTGGTCCCCGCGGAAACCCGCCTGGATGCCGAGCACCTTGAGCAGGAAACCGCGTACGTCGGCGGTGCCGCGCAGGATCGCCGTCTCGAACTCGATGGCGTGGACGAGCTCTTCCTCGCGCTCCGCCCTGGCGAGCAGTTCGGGTATGCCCGACTCGGGGATGCCGGCGAGCAGCCCGATCGCCTCGTCGGCGACGACCGCCATGCCCTCCCAGTTCGCGGAGAAGAACGCCCTGCGGCAGTAGGCCAGTGCGGCGGCCACCCGGTCCGCGGCGGAGCTCTCGGAGTCCCTCGCCCGCAGGAACAGTTCGCCTTCCTCGGACACCGGCACGAATCCGGAGTCGGACGCCGTGCCCAGGTCCGTGACCAGGTCGTCCGCGGTGACCGGCAGCCCCATGCGGCGCAGGCACCGCACCCGCTCCCCGCGGTAGTCGGCGTACCGGCCGACCGGCTCGCGCACGGAGGCCGGCGCGTCGAGCAGCAGTTCGGCGCCCTCGACGAGCTGCGCGTGCTCGAAGGCCCGCATGAAGCCGCGCAGGGAGGACAGATCGGTCCCGCCCATCCCGCTGATCAGCAGGGGCCGGCCCAGCTGCGCGCTGCCCGCGCAGAGGGCGGTGGCGGCCACCGTCAGCACGCGGTAGACCTGCTCGCTCTCCCGGTGCAGCCGCCGCTCGGAGGGCGCGAGCGCGATCTCCTCCAGCGGCGCGGTGCCGGGTGCGGTCTCGGCGGGAAAGAGCTCCGCCCATTCGGACGGGTGCCGGGCCGCGAGCCCGGTGAAGTCGGCGCCCTCCGTGCGCAGGGCGCTGATGCCCGCCCGCAGCCCCGTGTACGAAGCGGCCGGGCCGGTGTTCACGTCGACCAGGACGGAGTCGGTGGATGCGCGGCCCGCCTCGGCCGCCCGCGTCACCATCGCGAGGGCTCGGTGGTGGCGAGGGCGAGCGGCGCGATCTTGTTCTCGACCTCGTCGAGGTCGAAGTCGACGTCGTCCAGCTCGTCCAGCGCGTCCAGTTCGGTGTCCTCGGCGGTCTCCGCCTCAGCGGCTTCCGCCTCGGGGGCGAGAGCCTCGGTGGTCTCCTCGGGCTCTGTGGACTTCGCGGTGTCTTCCATGGCGCGCTCCATTCGGAATCACGGTCGGACATGGGAATGCGGATGCGGAGGATCCGGTGTCAGGGCAGCCGGAACCAAAGGGGTGGGCGGATCGTGGCGGCAGACGTACGGGGAGGGCTGCGGTCGGCGGAGCCGACGGCGTGCCCCACGGCAGTCCCGGACGACGCCGGGACGAGGGCTCAGCCGACCGGCGTGCTCATCCGGGCGAACTCGACCACCTGCCGCCCGACGGTGGCCAGTTGCGCGGTGACATGCGGGTCGCCGTCGCTGTCGTCGGATGCCAGGGTGACGCTCTCCGTGTTGATGGCCACTCCCAGGGGAGTGGGCCAGCCCCTCAGCGCGTGCACGACGGAGCGCAGCCCCGCCAGCGTCGAAGCGGCCTGCGTCCCGCGTGCGGTGACGACGCAGCCGACGGCGCGGCCGTGGAGATAGGGACGCGCGTCCTCACGCAGGTCCTCCAGGTAGTCGAGGGCGTTCTTCACCAGACCGGAAACGCCCCCGTGGTAGGCGGGCGTGCCGATCACCAGACCGTCGGCGAGGGCGACGGCCTCGACCAGCTGCCGGGCCGCAGGGGTGCGCAGTGACTCCCCCGGGGCGTAGAGCGGCAGTTGAAGTTCTTCGGCACCCAGCAGCAGGGTGCGGGCCCCCGCCGACGCGGAGGCCGCGAGTACCGCCCGTACCGCCCGTTCCGTCGAGGAACCGGAGCGGACGGTGCCCCCGATGCCCACGATCAGGGGCCCGGCGTCGGCTGAGGCACCAACACCGGGATTCTCCACCGAGGGAACGGAACCCTGGTTCGTCTCCAGCACGGCTACCCCAAACTCCTTGATCGGTCGCGGATTTCGGAGTCTAGACAGGGTGGTTATGTATGGGTTATGCGCTGGTTATGTGCCGGTTATGCGTTGGCCGGAGGTCTGGGCCGGAGTCCGGGCGGGCGCGTCCTGGGTGCGTAGAACTCGCTCCAGAAGCCGCTGGGTGTCAGGGCTGACATCGATGTCCAGACCATCCGACATCCGGGCACAGCACAGCTTGTACCAGGACCGGGCCTGCCCTAACTGCCCCAGTTCACCGTGCACTTGGATCAGGGTCCGGTAGACGTCCTCCTGGTACGGGTCGATGTCCAGCGTGCGGCGGCACATGTCGATGACCTCCGGCAGCTCGCCCCGGTCCAGCGCCTCCTGGAGGAGGAAGTCCGCCGCTCCCAGGGCGAGGGACCGTACCCAGTCCCGCTGTTCCCTGACCCAGTCGGCGGTCTCACCGGGCAGGAAGTCCCCGGTGTGGAGCGCCAGGGCGCTGCGGTAGTACTCCGCGGCCGCGTGCGGGTCACTGCGAGCCGCCGCACGGTGCCCTTCGTTGCACAGCCGTTCGAGCTCCTCGAAGTCCAGCCAGGCGTCATGGAGTTTGAGGGAGTAGCCGTACTCGTTGAAGACGATCTCCGCGGCCGGCTGCTCTCCCGCGGCTTGCTGCCCGCTGAGTATCTGCTGCACCGCGTGCTTGGCGACCTTGAGGGAGCTTGAGCCCGCCGACCGGGTGCGGTCGGGCCACAGTGCGGCGTGCAGTTCGTCGCGGTCGACCGTACGGCCCCGGTTGATGAGGAGGTAGAGGAACAGCGTGCGTGCTTTGCCGGCCCGCCAGCGTCTGACCGGGAGTCCCCTCAAGTCCAGTGAAAAGCCGCCGAGGCAGCGTACGACGGCACGTGTGGAAATCTCGGCCATGTGGAAACCCTCCTCCTTCGTGGGGGCAACAGGATGCGAACGCGCGGGCGCGGTCGGTCGGTTCAGGCCTGCGGCGGGGGCAGTCCGGCCGGCGGTACGACCGGGGTCGGGGCCACTCGCCTCCCCTGTATGTCTTGACGTACGGGAACATCGCGACCGTTCGGAGGATGCCGGGCAGGCGGACGGCCAGGAGCGGAGTCTCCCGTTCGGCCCGGGAGTCGGCGGAGGACTTCGGGGGCCGGTTCACGGCTCTCCACGTGTGCGGGTCGGCCCGATCGGCATCACGTCGGTGCTCTGCGTCGGTCGTGACGTGATGGCTCGGCGATCGTTTCCGCCCGGGTCGCGCTCGACCGGGCCGGCCGGTGACCGACATCGCCGCGGTGCGGCCGACGATCCGACCCGCCGTCGTCGCTCCACAGCCGGCCGTGGGAGTCGACGACGTACCCGCCGCACTGCGCCTTGTCGTCGCAGCGTCCCTACGGGACGGTGCCGAAGCAGTGGGACTTCTGCAGGATGCTCTCCTGGGAGCCCTTGCCCCACCGGAGGATGCCGACGGTGTACTCACCCATGGTGAGGTATCGCAGCTTCTTGGGCAGGCCCTCATGCAACTCGGCCTGGTTTCCGCGACATTCGGCGCTCTTCCCGGCCTCGTCGATCAGCGACTTCACGAAGTCGATTCCGAGAAGGCGCCGTTGATCACCGCGCCCGGGTCTGTGTACGCACGATCGGTGTGCTGATTCCGCTGACGCATTCCACCCCGTGGCGATGGCGGCGGAGGCCCGGGCCGGTGTGACGAGCGTGAGCCCGGCGGTCGCGGTAGCGGCGGCGACCACGGGTCCAGGCGGCTTGCGCAGCATGATGTACGTCTCTCCAGGGTCGCTCGCCAGGCGCCGTCCGGCCGCCCGAGTCAGGAAGATCAGGAATGACTCTGGCTTCTGGGAATAAACAAGTGATGAACAGCGGACGCGGCCCCTTCGCCCGCCTGTTTCGGCTCGCCGGGTGGACGAACAGTGGCGCCCCGCAGGGTGATTCGAAGCCGCCTGTGGTTCGTCCTCGAAGGATCAGGCGGCGCGAGGGACTGCCCGCCGGTTCTCACGTTCCGTGCAGCGCCCGGAGGAGTGAGCCCTGCTTGCCGCCCCGGCACCCGCATGCCGGAGCGGCCCTGGTTCGCGTGGCACCGCTTCGGCATTGCCCATGCCAACTCCGGCTCCACGCGCGCGGCTACCGGCCCGAGGGTGGCAGCGGCCTGGTCGTCCTCGGGAAGGTCGTCAACGAGGCGACGTTCACGTGTCGACGGAACGTCAACCTCGGCGAAGCCTGCATCGACTGCGTGACGGCCGGCGCCGTCGCGGGCCTTCCCCTCGCGCTGATCTCCGATCGGGTGGATCGCCTCTCCTGGCGCGTGCACAACTGGCCGGTCCGGAGCAGAAGATGATCGACCATCACTTGAAACGGCGGGCTGAGGCGCCGGTGGCGATGATCGGGACGGGCGGACGGCCGAAGATGATCCAGGGTGAGAAAAGCGGCGACGTATCCGGCGCCGTCACAGGCTCCGCCTGAAGGCCGCACTCCTGAGACGCTCCCGGGGCGGGCGGACCGGCAAGGTTCCCCTCGCCGCCGACCGCAGGTGCCGCCCGCGAGTGTTCGTCCTGACCGCGGGCCAGGACGGCCGATGGCCCGCACTTCGTCCCCGTGCCGGACGAAGTGCGGGCCCATCGGTCGTCCGCGCACCCGCCCGGACGCGGTTGCCGCGGGGCAGGGCGTACTCGCCCCGCGGGCTCAGGTGAGGGCGGCGACCAGCAGCGTGAAGGCGGCGATGATGACGGCGACGCGGACGTAGTGCCAGCGGTCCCAGCGGTTGCTCTGCTCCTTCCAGTCCTCGGGCCGGTTCTCGGGGGTCCACGTCTTGCCCCGGTTGTTGATCGGGACGAGCAGCAGGATCGACATGATCACGCTGAGGATCAGCAGTGCGGCGGCGGTGACGACGAGGCCGGTGCCGGGGCGGTGCCATCCGGCGACGGCCCAGACCGCGACCAGGACGAGCGAGGAGATGTACCAGACCGGCATCACGGCGCCGAGCATCCGGCCCCCGTGGGCGCGGCCGAGCTGGCCGCTGTCCTCGGGGAGTGCGTCGAGGATCCGGTTGACGACGAAGGCGACGGAGAACTCCACCCCCACCATCACGCCGACGGACACGGTGGTGAAGACCTCGAGTGCGTTGAGCATGATGACCCCTCCTGGGATCTAGCGCTGCTAGCCGATGAGGCAACGCTAGCGCTGCTGACGCTCGATTGTCTAGCGGTGCTAGGATCGAATCATGTCGGTACAGGAACGCAAGCAGCGCGAACGGGCGGACCGTGAGCGCCTCATCGTGGCCACGGCCCGCGAACTCGCCGAGCAGCAGGGCTGGGACGCGGTCACCACCCGCCGGCTCGCCGAGCGCATCGAATACAGCCAGCCCGTCCTCTACAGCCATTTCCGCGGCAAGCGCGAGATCATCGGCGCCGTCGCCCTCGAAGGTGCCACCGAGATGGCCGCGGCGCTGCGGGCCGCGACCTCCGCCGCGGACGGCCCCCGCGCCCGGGTCACCGCCCTCGCCCGCGCCTACCTCGACTTCGCCGAACGCAATCCGGCGGTCTACGACGCCATGTTCCAGCTCGACGGCGGCCTGGCGTTCGCGCACGAGGACACCCCGGAGGCGCTGAAGGACGGCTTCGCGGCCCTGCTGGAAAGCCTCGGCGAGGTCGCCGGGGACGGAGTCCACCCGGCACTGTTCACCGAGGTGTTCTGGGCGGCCCTGCACGGGCTGGCCACCCTGACCCGGGCGGGACGGCTGCCGCCGGAGGACACCGAGCGGAGGGTGGAGCTGCTGGTGGACCGGCTCGCCGTGGTCTGACACACCGTCCCGGCGGGTGCGTCGACGGGACCCTCGGGCCCCGTCGACGCACCCGCGGCATCACTTGCGGTCACTTGTGCCCCCACGGCGCAGCCGCGGATCGCCGGGCCCCGGACCCGCTACGGGCACTCACCTCGGAAGCCGCAGTGCTCATCGGTCACGGCCCGATACGTGCCCCGGCAGGCGGTGACGGACAGTTGAGCGGAGTCAAGAGCTGGCCTCGGTACGCGGCATTCCGCTCGGCCGGACTCCTTCGCCACGATGTCTACTGCACCACGACCGTGCCGTGCATGAAGGGGTGGATCGAGCAGATGTACGCGTATGTCCCGGGTGTGGTGAAGGTGTAGCTGTACGAGGCGCCTTGGCCCAGCATCCCGGAAGCGAGCGGGCCGGAACCGCTGCTGGTCACCGTGTGCGTGTCGGTGTCGTTGTTGGTCCAGGTGACAGTGGTGCCCGTGCTGACCGTGAGCGTGCCGGGCGAGAACGCGTAGTTCGCTATGGTGACCTGCTGCGCTCCGGCGGCCGGGGCCTTGGGCACGGCCGTCAGGACGGTCTGCGACACCGAGGGCGCGGCGACCCCGTGCGATTGTGCGGCCACCGGACCCCCGGCGCCGAGCGCACCGAGTCCTGCGGCGACCACAGCGGCCACCAGGGGCCTCGCGATCCGACGGCGCGCATTGTCGTTGGTCTTGGTATTCCTGCGTGATGTCTCAGTCATGATGCCCACCCAAGTGTGTTGGCTTGACGCAGGGCCTCTTTCAGCGTATCCCGCTCGCCGCCGGAGGGGCATCCCGGCAGGTTGACCGCCCAGGACCTCCGCCGGATCACGGGTGAGGCCGTGTCCCCTGCCTTGCAGCAGCGTCGGTGTGGCGTCGTGCGAGATCGGCTGCGATGCCGTCCAGGACGCCGGCGAGACCTGCGGCGAACAGGGCGTCGAGGTCCCAGGGGTCGGCGCCCGCGCGCATGGCGCGGGCCAGCCGGGGATACGCCCCGGGTTCGTACAGCGGGCTCCGTGCGCGGTCCGGGGCCTCCCGTCCCTCTTCCGTGGCAGTCCTCGACTGCCGCTCCGCCTCCGCGTCGCTCACGAGGGTCAGTGCGACGCCCTGCACGTAGGAGGCGAACATGAACATGTACCGGAAGGCGTCGGCCGGTTCGAGGTCGAGCCCGTCGAACGAGGAGAAGGCGCTTTCGCTGTCCGCGGCCAGAGCGGGGCTGAAGTACGCGCGGGTCGTCACCATGACTCTCGGCAGGATCCACGGATGGCGGTGGTACAGGTCCCAGTCGCGGTGTGCGGCGCGTTCGAGGCCGTGACGCCAGTCGCGTGGGGGTGAGTCGGGCAACGGCACGTCGGTCATCGCGGCTTCCACCATCAGGGTCACCAGGTCGTCCTTGGATGCCACATGCCGGTACAGGGACATCGTGCCGGTGCCGAGTTCCATGGCGACCCGCCGCATCGACAGCGCGTCGAGCCCCTCCGCGTCCGCGACGGCGATCCCCGCCCGCACGATGCGCTCGACGGTGAGGTGCCGCGTGCCGTCGTCGCTCTCCGGGGCGCGGGCCGGTGTTTCCGCCCTGCGTGTCCGGTAGGCCCTGGCCTGGCACGCACGGGAACAGTAGATCCTCGGCCGTCCCCGGTCCGCAGGCTCCATCGCCCTTCCGCACGACACGCATGTCGGCTGCACGGACATCGGCATCCTCCTTTTCGTCACACGCATGAAGTGTGTCGAAATTCTAGACCGCCGGCACGAACGCTCCCGAATCGACGTCAAGAATGCAGGTCAAAAACCCTTTGCCGTGCTTTCCTGGGCGTGCGTAGTCTGCATCTGCTGAAGCGTACGACGTACGCATCCGGAGCGGTCCGGCCGATCCGGATCTTGCACGGACCAGGAGAGGGCATGACTGAACACGAAGGAAGAGCCGGAAGCAGGGAGTGGGTCGGTCTCGCCGTCCTGGTGCTGCCCTGCCTGCTCGCGTCCATGGACATGTCCGTCATGTTCATCACCCTCCCGTCCCTGGCGGCGGACCTCGGCCCGAGCGGTTCCGAACAACTGTGGATCATGGACTCCTACGGGTTCCTCCTCGCCGGCCTGCTCATCACCATGGGGACGCTCGGTGACCGCTTCGGGCGGCGGCGGGTGCTCCTCGCGGGCGCCGCGGCCTTCGGCGTCGCCTCGGTCCTGGCGGCCTGCTCGACCAGCCCCGGGACGCTCATCGCGGCCCGCGTGCTCCTGGGCATCGCCGGAGCCACGCTGGCGCCGTCCACCCTCTCCCTGATCCGGAGCATGTTCCACGACGCCGCGCAGCGGGCCACCGCGGTCGGCATCTGGACGGCCGGATTCGCGGGCGGTGCCGTGCTCGGCCCGATCATCGGCGGTCTGCTCCTGGAGCACTTCTGGTGGGGATCGGTCTTCCTGGTCAACGTGCCGGTGATGGTCCTGCTGCTGATCCTCGGCCCGCTCCTGCTCGCCGAGCACCGCGACCCCGAGCCGGGCCGTTTCGACCTGCTCGGCGCCGCCATGTCCCTCGTGGCCGTGCTCGGCGTCATCTACGGCATCAAGGCTGTGGCGGAGCACGGCTTCGGTTGGATTCCCCTGGCATGCTGCATCGTCGGAGTCACCGTGGGGGCGGCATTCCTCCGCCGTCAGCACACGGCTGCGAACCCGATGATCGACATGAAGCTGTTCCGCACACGCCGGTTCACCGTGCCCCTGCTCATCGACGCGCTGGCGACGTTCGGACTGGTCGGCTTCAGCCTGTTCAACTGGCAGTTCATGCAACTCGTCCTGGGCATGGGGCCGTTGGAGTCGGCCGTGTGGTCCTTGCCCACCTTCCTCGTGATGCCCGTGGGGATCGCGCTGGCCACTGCGATCGCTCCCCGCATCGGCAAACACAACGTGATCGCCGCCGGGCTGCTCGTGGCCACCGCCGGCTACGTCGTGCTGACTCTGCTCCGGGCCGATTCGGGAATCGGCCACCTCGTCAGCGGCATGACCGTCGTCTCGATCGGCATCGGCGCCGTCTCCGCCGTCGTCACCGAGGTGATCCTGTCCGCCGCACCACCGGAACGGGCCGGGGCGGCCTCCGCCATGGCCGAGACCTCGGCCGAATTCGGCGGCGCACTGGGCATCGCGCTCCTGGGCAGTATCGGCACCACCGTCTACCGTTCCGAACTGGCCGCCAAGGCGCCCGACAACCTCACCCCCGAAGAACTGGAGGCGGCAAGGAGCACCCTCGGCGGCGCGGTCGAGACCGCCGCAGCCCTCCCGCAGGGCGTCGCTGACACCCTGCGGAACGCAGCCTTCGACGCCTTCGCCCAAGAAACCCGGATCGCCTCGACGGTCAGCGCCGTCCTGATGACCGGGGCGGCCATCCTCATCGGCACTCTGCTCCGCACCGCGCGCACCCGGACCGGCCCCGAGGCGCTCCAGCCTGCAGCGGAGCGCCATGACGGGAACCGGGCGGGGAGCCCGCCCCCCGAGGCAACCTCGAAGGCGAAGGGAGTTTGAGCATCAGTCAGCTGTCCTGGCTGCGCAGCGTGAGGTAGCCGGACAACAGGGCCGCCGCTGCCCAGGCCGCGAGGATCAGCAGACCAGTCGCCGGGCTGAGGCCAGGATCGGCCTTCATGACCTCGGCACCGGCGTGGTCGGGCAGGTAACGGGCGGCGGTGCGCAGCGCCGGGACGGCGTTGGCGATCGGCGAGAGTACGAAGACGAAGGCGAACAGCAGCGAGAGCGCGAGCGCGGTACTGCGCAGCATCGTCGCGACTCCCACTGAGAACAGGCACATCAGGGTCAGGTAGAGGCAGGCCCCGAGGACGGCGCGCAGCGCTCCGGGATGGCTCAACTCGACGCCTTGTGGGCCCAGGGCCGTCTGGGAGGCGAGGAAGGCGAGGAAAGCGGTCGGGACGGCCACCAGCAGGGCCACCGTGCCGGCGGCGGTGATCTTGGCGAGGTAGAAGAGGCCGCGCCTGGGCACCGCGGCGAGCGAAGTGCGGATCATGCCACTGCCGTACTCGGCGCAGACCAGCAGGACCGCGAAGGCGATCAGGGCCAGTTGGCCGAACTGGACGCCGACGAATCCGGCGTCCACCGGATTGAAGTCGGAGCGCAGCAGGTCGCTCTTCCTGTCGATCGCCGAGCGGGCCGAGGCGCCGTTCAGCACGCCGATCCCGACGCTGACGACCAGGGCGACCACGAGCGGGACGAGCGTCGACCGGACCGTCCGGATCTTGGTCAGTTCGGCCCGGACCACGGCCGTCGGTGCGTTAGAGGACATGCTGGTTCCTCCCCGTGAAGGCCCCGGCCCGGTACTGGGCGGCGTCGCTGGTGAGGCGGAGGAAGGCGTCCTCCAGGGAGGCCGTGCGGGTGGCCAGCTCCCCGAGGACGAGCCCGGCCTCGGCCGCGATCCGACCCACCTTCTCCGTTTCGGCGCCGTCGACGACCACGGCGCCGCGCTCCTCCTGGTGCGCCGTCAGCCCGGCGCGGGTCAGGGCGCCCAGCAGCCGGTCCGGCTCCGAGGTGCGGACCAGCACCTGGGGACGGCAGTTGTCGGCGATGAAGTCGTCCATGCCGGTGTCGGCGAGCAGCCTGCCGCGCCCGATCACCACCAGGTGCTCGGCGGTGATCGCCATTTCGCTCATCAGGTGGCTGGACACCAGGACCGTCCGGCCCTCGGCGGCCAGGCCCTGCAGCAGCGTGCGGATCCAGCGCACGCCCTCCGGGTCGAGGCCGTTGACCGGTTCGTCCAGCAGCAGCACCTGCGGGTCGCCGAGCAGTGCGGCGGCGATGCCGAGCCGCTGGCCCATGCCGAGCGAGAAGCCGCCGGCCCGGCGGGAGGAGACGGACTCCAGGCCCACCAGGGCGAGCACCTCGCGGACCCGGGCGCGGCCGATCCGGCTGGTCCGGGCGAGCCACAGCAGGTGGTGGTAGGCGGTGCGGCTGCTCTGCACCGCCTTGGCCTCCAGCAACGCGCCGACGTGCCGCAGCGGTTCGCGTAGCTCGTGGTAGGCCTTGCCGTCGTAGCGGACGTGGCCCTTGTCGGGGCGGTCCAGGCCGAGCATCATGCGCAGGGTGGTGGACTTGCCGGCCCCGTTCGGGCCCAGGAAGCCCGTCACCCGGCCGGGCCGGACCGTGAAGGTGAGCCCGTCGATCGCGATCGTGTCGCGATAGCGCTTGGTCAGTTGCCGTAGTTCGATCACGGCATCAGGCTGCCGCGGAGCGGTGCCGCGGCACATCGGCCGGCGCTCCGAACCGTGGCCTCCACCGGGCGGCGGAGGCCACGGGCTCCACCGGCGCCTTCTCATACCACGGGCGGTCGTTCCCGGGGCTGAGGCACTGTCGTGCCCGAGCGGCTACGGTGAGCGCATGGCCCAACTCCCACCGACCTGGCTGACGCTGTACCGTGACGGTGCCGTCCGGCCGCTGCGCCGGAGCGAGTTGGTGGCCGTCGACGGCCTGGTGGCGGTGGTGCTGACCGCGCTGTTCCTGGCGTTGCCGGGCCCGGCGTGGAGCTCCTACGGCGGGTGGTCGGCTCGGCTCGCCCTCGCGGCCGCGATGGGACTGCCGCTGGCCCTGCGCCGGGCCCGCCCGGCTGCGGTCTGTGCGGTGGTCACGGCGGCCTCGGTGGTGGCCTCGGTGGCCGGCACCGTCCGGGAGCCGTTCCTCGGTGTGGCCCTCGCGCTCTACCAGGTGGCCGTCACCACCCCGGCCCGGCGGGTGCCCACCCCGGTGATCGGGGCGGTGAGCGGCGGCGTGCTGGTGCTGCTCCTGATCTCGGGCTCCCCGAGCGGAGGCGGGCAGGACCTCGTGCTCCACCTGGCCGGCCTGGCCGTGGCCGGGATGGCCTGGGTGCTCGGGCGGGCGGTCCGCGAGCGGCGTGCGCATGCCGCCCGCTCGGCCCGACGGGTCGCCGTGGAGGCCGTCACCGAGGAACGGCTACGGATCGCCCGGGAGTTGCACGACATCGTGGCTCACCACGTCGGGGTGATCGCGGTGAAGGCCGGCGTGGCCAATCACCTGTTGGCCACCCATCCGGAGGGGACCGGCGAGGCGCTGTGGGTGATCGAGACGGCCAGCCGCTCGGCGCTGACCGAGATGCGGCAGATGCTCAGCGTGCTGCGGGCCGGCGAGTCCGAGCCGGAGGCCGACGGGGTGGACGGGCTGCGCCCGGCGCCCGGGCTCGCCGCGCTGCCCGAGCTGGTGGCCGGCGCCACCGCGGCGGGGCTCACCGCCGAGCTGCGCACCGAGGGCACCGCCGACCTGCCTCAGGGGGTGCAGAGTTCGGCGTACCGGGTGGTGCAGGAGGCGCTGACCAACGTGCTCAAGCACGCCGGGCCGACCCGTTGCCGGGTCGATCTGGTCGCTGACGGGCGGGAGTTGCGGATCGAGGTGACCGATGAGGGCGCCGTCACGGCCCGGGCCGCCCGTCGGGCCGGCCACGGCGGCGGGTACCTGACGTGGCACGGTCCCACCGAGGCGGCCGGGCACGGGAGTGGCCACGGCCTGATCGGCATGCGGGAGCGGGTGGAGTTGTTCGGCGGACGGTTCGACGCCGGGCCGCTGTCCGGCGGCGGCTTCGTCGTTCGGGCCGAACTTCCGTACCGGACCGCGGCGTCCGTGGGGGAGGAGCCCTGATCAGGACCGGCATGACGAACCGCCCGGAGCCGGGGCGCCGGACCGGCCGGGCGGGCGCCCCGCCCCCGGGCGGAACGACGAACGCGTGGAGGACCGTGTGACCGAGCCCGTCCGCGTCCTGGTGGTGGACGACCAGGCGCTGCTGCGCGGCAGCTTCCGGATGCTGATCGACGCCGAACCCGGCCTGACCGTGGTCGGCGAGGCGGCGGACGGCGCCGCCGCGATCGAGCTGGTGGTCGAGCAGCGGCCCGACGTGGTGCTGATGGACGTGCGGATGCCCGGCACGGACGGCATCGAGGCCACCCGGACGATCTGTGAGCGGAACCCGAGTGTGCGGGTCCTGATGCTCACCATGTTCGACCTGGACGCGCACGTCTTCGCGGCGCTGCGGGCCGGAGCAGCCGGGTTCCTGCTCAAGGACATCCCGCCCGCCGAACTGCTGCACGCGATCCGGGTGGTGGCCGCGGGGGAGGGCCTGCTCTCGCCGAGCGTCACCCGGCGACTGATTTCGGAGTTCTGCCGCCACCCGGCCACCGAACCCGCGGGTCCACCGCCCGCACTGGACGGCCTGACCGGCCGGGAGCGGCAGGTGCTCCAACTGGTGGGTGCCGGACGGTCCAACGCGGAGATCGCGCAGGAACTGCACATCTCCGCGGCGACGGTGAAGACGCACTTGAGCCACCTGCTGGACAAACTCGACGCCCGGGACCGGGTCCAGCTGGTGATCGTCGGCTACGAGAGCGGACTGCTCACCCCGCGCCACCGGGTCTGACCGGTCGGCTCCTGTACGCCGCCACCCGTACCAAGCACGTGATGTGCTCAGCGCCGCCCCCCAGAGCCGCATCCGAAGGGATTGCGTGAGGGTCTTGGCGCCCCCACCGGCCCACTGGCTCTGTGTGTGGGGGCGCACGGTAGCGCCGCAGCGCCCGCGCGCTCCGGCGCTACCCGCCCGCCGTCGTCAGTGCAGCAGCACCCGCAGGCTGAGCAGTCCCCGGTGCCTTGGGTTCTCCTGCCACTGCGCGGCCGCGGCCGGTTCGGCCAGGCGCAGGGCCGGGAAGCGGCGCAGCAG
>NZ_JAHSQD010000170.1 GCF_020103755.1 Streptomyces sp. LS1784 | reverse complement strand
CGGCGGCCGCGCGCTCGTCGGCGTCCGGCTTGCGGAGCGGGACGGGGCCGGGGGCGATCCACGGCGACCGCTCCGCCTCCACAGCGAAGAGGTACGAGCGCGCGGCCGCCACCGCGCCGAGGTCCGCGGGCTCGGAGACGGACGTCAGGTCCGAGCGGGGCAGGCCCTCGCGGACCGCGGGCGCGTAGTCCTCGACGAGCAGCGGGCCGAGCATGCGCTCGCGGTGCGGGAGCAGACCGCCGATCAGGCACGTGCTGGTGCCTCCCCCGTCGGTGGTGCGGTCCGTCCTGCCGCGAACCGCTGCTGACGGAGAGGCGCGCTGGCAGCGACCGCTGACAACGCTCAGAGGCGGCGGGCCGCGCCGGTCCCGTGGAGGTGGATCAGCGCGTCGTAGGCCGGGCCGATCGCCAGCCGCGGCAGCGGGTCGCTGCGGAACTCCGTCCCGGCGTCGTAGGTCGGGCGGGCGGTGTCCAGCCAGGCGCGGCCGGCCGGCGGGGCGGAGCGCAGGTCGACGTAGTAGTCGCCGGGGCGGACCCGGTCGAGGACGTACTCGTTCATGCCGGCGGTTGCCGGGGGAACGGTGACCGTCTTCCAGTCGGGGGCGAACGGCGAGTCCTTGGTGAGGAACGAGCCGCGGCCGAAGGTGAAACCGATGGCGACGTAGCCCGCGCCGAGGGCGTCGCGCAGGTACTCGCCCTGGGTCCTGGGGTAGAGCTCGGGGTCGCTGCTCCGGTACCCGACATGGCCGTTGTGCGCGGACAGCAGCACCTTCCCGCCGGTGCGGCGCTGCCACCAGAGGGTGTTGTCGGTCATCGCCCGGTCGCGGAGGTTCTGCATGGCGGCCACGTCGGCGGTGTCCTCCAGGTTCACGGCGCTGAAGGCGAAGGTCAGCGCGATGCTCCGGGCGTTCTGCACCGCCCACGCGTACGCCTCGCCGTCCTCGCCCCCGGCGGCGGTGACCAGCTCCAGCGTCTGCTGCGCCACGGCGGCGTTCCGCCGCCGTTCGGCGAGCGGCCGCGTGGTGATGTAGCCGATGGCGTCGTCGAACGGTCGCAGGCCGGCGTACAGCTGCTCCAGCCGCGGCAGCGACCCGGGGGCGGCCTCGCGCACGTAGGCGGTCACCCGGTCGAAGAGCTGGTCGCCGATGGCCGGGAAGTCCAGGTCGTCGCCGAGGAAGTGGACCGGGCGCAGCGGGTGCGCACGGTTGTGGTCGCGCATCCAGTCGATCAGGTCGGCGAACTCCTGGCGCTCCCAGGGCGAGGTGCCCATCGTGTCCTTCACCAGCTGCCGGGCGTCGCCGCCGGTGCGGCCCTGGACGTAGTCGTCGATCCGCAGGCCGGAGGACCAACTCGTCTCCAGGGCGAAGGTGGTGAATCCCTTCTCCTCGACGAGGTGGCGCAGCACCCGCTGCTTCATGGTGAAGAACTCGTGCGCGCCGTGCGTGGCCTCGCCGAGCCCCACCACCGTGGCGTCGCCGATCATCGAGCCCAGCGGCCGCAGGTCGGTGGTCCGACCCGTGGGTTCGGTGGACCTCAACGGATGGGCGAGAGCGCTCAGTTCGCTGACTACGGTGGAGGTCTGACGGTCCGTCCGGCCCGACCGGTTCGCGCTCTCCGGCTGGTCGGGGTTTCCCGGCTGGTCCGCGCGGGCCGCAGGGGCGAGCAGGGTGGTGGTCACGGCGGCCGCGGTGGCGGTCAGCAGGGCGCGTCGGTCGATGCGCGTGCCGCGCTCCTTGCTGCGTGCGGTCATGTCGGGTTGCTCCTCGGTTCGTCGAACCGCCGATTCCTCGAAGCGTCGATTCGACGATTCGGAAAGCCGGTTCGATGGGTGCGATCGGTTCGCCGACGAAGGCCGGCCGAAGAATCGTCGATCACCGAGGTGCGGCGACGCGCTGGGGAGAGCCACCGGATCCAGCAGGGGGACAACCCCCGGGCGGTCCCGCGCTCCCGGCCGGTGGGCCGGAGCGCGGAACCACCGTACGGAAAACGGAAACGGAACACAACGGAATGCAGGGGCCGGGCGGTTCAGGACGAACGGGCGAACCGCTGGTAGCAGGCGACGCCGTACGGGGACGGCGTGCCGGCGTTTCTGCACGCCGGCCCGCCCCGGCGGCCGTTCGGCTGACTGCCGAGACCGGGCTCGTCGAAGGGGGAGCCGGGGGAGGAACCGGTGTGGCCCGGGGTCTGTCCCCCGGCCGCCAGGAACGTCCAGCAGGTCTGGTTCGGCGCCCCTGGCCGGTTCGGGGTGGGGTTCGCGAACGCGGCGGACGCGCCACCCGGGCAGAGGAGTCCGGTGAGCAGCCCGGTGGCTGCGGTGCGGGCAATCGTGCCTCCTCGGTCGGGCACGTGCGCGGGCCCGGGCGGCCCCGCGTCCCCCCGTCCAGGGGTACGTGGTGGGGCGGCCCGGCGTTCGGACCGTGCGTCGGGGTCGTGCCATCGGGCCGGTGGAGTGACCCGGTCCGGTGCGGGCCGCGGTCGGTTCAGAGCGAGTCGCAGCGGTGGGTGGGGCGGCCGTCCAGGACGGTCAGCAGGACGGGGAGGTCCGCCAGTTCGGTGGCCGGGGTGGTGAGCGGGTCGGCGGCGAACACGGTGAGGTCCGCGCGGTGGCCGACGGTGATCCTGCCCGCCAGCTGCTCCTCGCCGGC
Source organism: Streptomyces sp. LS1784 (assembly GCF_020103755.1). Classification (GTDB taxonomy): domain Bacteria; phylum Actinomycetota; class Actinomycetes; order Streptomycetales; family Streptomycetaceae; genus Kitasatospora. Next base: position 12,150 of record NZ_JAHSQD010000170.1, on the reverse strand, counting down.
CGCGTGGGCGGCGTTGGCGGTCATCGCCAGCAGCGCCTCCGCGGCGGTGAGCGCCTGGCCGGGGCTGTGCGGGGCCTGGCTCGGGTCGCGGGTGGGACGGCGGTGGCGGGCGCCCGCCATGACGCCCAGCGGCGGGTAGGGGGCGATCGGCCAGTCCGAGCCGAGGACGACGGTGGCGCCCGCGTCCCAGAGGTCCCGGCAGCGCCAGGCACGGTCGGCCCGTTCCTCGCCGAGGCGGCGGGACCAGTTGTCGGTGTGGTCGGCCCGGGTGAAGTCGCAGCAGTGGGTGGGCTGCATGGAGGCGACCACGCCGAGCTCGGCGAATCGCCGGACGAGCGCGTCCGGAACGGTCTCGATGTGCTCGATCCGGTGCCGGACGGGGGACACCCCGTGCGGCGTGCCGTCGCTCGTTGCCTTCTCGATCGAGTCGAGCGGTGGTTTGCCGGAATGAGCTGCCTGCGGCAGAGGACTTGGGGTGGAGGCTACCGGGCCGACGGTTTCTCGTGTGTACGGCCCGGAGTGGCCGTCGGGCCCGCGGCAGGCCGCCCGACGGTAGGGGCGTGCGGAGCGGGCGGGCGTCTGGCGGATCGGCCGGGGCAGACGGGGTTCAGGGCGCGGATCGCTCCGGTGCGGCAGGTTCGGTGTGCGCGGGTGGGACCGGGCGGCCAAGGGAAACGGCAAGGAGAGCCAATCCCCTTGCCACTCTCAAGCTATAGCGTGCCCCGGGGCTTGCGGCAAGCCCCCCGTTGTGTCGCAGAATCCCGGCCGTAAGGCCATGACCTGCGGAAACGGGAGTCGTGAAATGCGCGTGTTGATGACGACGTGGGGATCGCGCGGAGACGTCGAGCCGCTGGCGGGGCTGGCGGCGGCGCTGCGGGGGCTGGGCGCGGAGGTGCGGGTGTGCGCGCCGCCGGACGAGGAGTTCGCGGACCTGCTGGCGCGGGTCGGGGTGCCGCTGGTGCCGCTCGGTCCGTCGGTGCACTCGGTGGTCGCCGGTCCGAAGCCGCCGACGGCCGAGGACGCGTTCCGGCTCGCCCGCGAGCTGGTCGCCGCACGGTTCGAGACGCTGACCGCGGCGGCCGAAGGCTGTGACGTGCTGCTGGCGACCGGTCTGATGCCGGCCGGGGCGCGGGACGTCGCCGAGAAGCTGGGCCTCCCCTACGTGTTGGCCTGCTTCCACATCTTCGGACTGCCCTCGCGGCACTTCCGGCCCGGGCGGCGGCCGGGGACGCCGTCCCCACAGGACGAGACCGACTACCGGAAACTGTGGCAGCAGGACGCCCAGCGAGTGAACGGGCTGTACGGGGACGCGCTCAACAGCCACCGCGCGGCGATCGGCCTGCCGCCGGTGGAGAACGTCCGCGACCACGTCTTCACCGAGCGGCCGTGGCTGGCGGCGGATCCGATGCTGTGCCCGTCGGAGGGCAGGACGGAGCTCGACCTGGTGTCGACCGGGGCGTGGATCCTGCCTGACGACCGCCCGCTCCCCGCTGACCTGGAGGCGTTCCTGGACGCCGGTCAACCGCCCGTGTACGTCGGCTTCGGCAGCATGGCCGCATACGCACCGGAGGGCATCGCGCGAGTGGCCGTCGAAGCGAGCCGGGCGCACGGCCGCCGCGTGCTCCTCGCGCGCGGCTGGGCCGGGCTCGCCCCGATCGACGACCGCGAGGACTGCCACGTCGTCGGCGAGGTGAACCAGCAGGCCCTGTTCCGCAGGGTGGCCGCCGTCGTCCACCACGGCGGTGCGGGCACCACGACGACCGCGGCCGTGGCGGGCGTACCCCAGGTGGTCGTCCCCCGGATCGCGGATCAACCGTACTGGGCCGGCCGGGTGGCCGAGTTGGGCATCGGCGCGGCCCACCTCGACCTCACGCCGACCGTCGACTCGCTCTCTGCCGCGCTCACCACGGCCCTGGCGCCCGAGACCCGTGTCCGGGCGAAGGCTGTGGCCGGCAGCATCCGCACCGACGGGGCGACGGTGGCCGCGAAGCTGCTGTTCGAAGCGGTGGGCCAGGAGGTGCCGACCGTTTCCGGATGAGTCGTGCGGCGTTGGTGTCGGTGTCGGTGTCGGTGTCGGTGCCGGGCGAATGACGGCGCGGGCCGGGTGCGTTCGGCTCCGGATCAGCCTCCTTCCGATTGATCAGGGGTGGTTGTCGGCCCGGCGCGCGGCCGGGTCCGGCACCGATCCGGCGACCGGTCTCCGGCTGTCGGCCGGGTCGGTTAGGGTGCCGACCGGCGCGCCCGGTCACCACAGGCCACGCGCGAGGGGAGGGCGGCATGACCGACGGCACGCACGAGGGAGTGGGGCAGGACGGCGACGGCATCCAGTGGCTCGCGGAGATCGGCGGGCCGGGCGCCGGCGGATCGTCAACGGGCGGCCGCGACACGGACGGTGAGCTCGGTGGTGTCGTCTTCGCCCGGGGGATCACGCCCGAGGAGCTCGCCCGCCGTATGGGCGCCGACCCGGCCGCCGTGACCCGGCCGATCAGCGACACCGAGATCCGGGACCTGGACATCGAGGTCTACCGCCCGGGTGACGACGGCGACGGCGTGATCCGGGTCGGTGCGTGCGCCGGCTGGTCGTTCGCGATCGAGTACGGCGACTCCACCGGCGGTGAGCTGCTCACCGAGATAGCGCGCGACGGCGTCGAGGTGGTGCACTTCCGCGCGATGCCGGAGCAGCGACAGGCACTGCTCGACTACGCCCGGGACGGCGCCGTGCTGTGTGGCTTGGGCCTCGGCGAGGAGCGCTGGCGTTGGGGCCAGGAGCCGGACCTGTTGGTGCCGGACCTGGTCGCCGCCGGCGTTCTGGAGGCCGACGGCGTGACCTCCTGCGACCCCGGGCGGCCGGCCGACGGGGCCGCCCGACGCCGCACCCTCGGCGCCGTCGAGCGGCGCTTCGGACTGAGCCTGCCCCGCGCAGCCCTCGGCGGGCTGCGCCTGCCGGCGTACGCGGTGCGGGGAACCCCGGGCATGGCGCCGCGCTGAGGGGATGCGCCGGCGACACCTGGCGTGCAGGGCGTTGACGCGGGCCCAGGGGGAGACGCAGAAGGCAGCGGACAGGGCGAAGTACAGGAGCGGGAACGGCAGGAACAGGCACGACAGGACAGAGAACGACAGGAACAGGGAGGTCACGGCAGGGCTCCTTCCCGGGCCCACCGGCAGGGCCCCGATGGCGTCATCCTTGCGCGCCGCCAGCCCGTCGCACAGGTGCCGATCGGGAGGTTCCCGGGCCGCGATCGCCGTCGCCACCCTGCCGATCGGCAGGGTGGCGACGGGACACGGCGGTGGAGACGTGCCCCACCGCCACCGTGAGGCCCCGCAACCGGGCCGCGCGGATCGGCCTCTCACCCGATCGGCCGGTGGCAGCCGGTTCGGCGCGCGCCCCCAGCCGAAGGTCGTCGCAGGGCATCGCCGGGCCCCGGACCCTAGGGTCTGTGGTGCGTCGAAGAACCGAGCGCCGGGCGCGCACGCAGTCCTGTCGCGGGCCGGGGCGGCCGGCAGGCCCGAGACCGCGCCCCGAGGTGCCCGGCCGACCCGAGAGGTGGTCCCACCCCATGCACACCGTCGTCCGCGGCGCCGGAGCAATCGGCCTGACCGTCCTGCTGCTCACCGCCGCCACCGGCTGCCAGGGTGACGGCTCCTTCGCCGCCGAGCCCGAGCAGGCCCCCCCGGCCATCGGGACCGCCACCGGACTGGCCGCCCAGCAGCTGGACTGGCACGCCTGCGCCGCCCCCACCAACGCCCAGGGCAACGGCACCGCGCCCGCCGCCGACTGGCAGTGCGCCACCCTCAAGGTCCCGCTGGACCACAGCAAACCGGACGGCACGACGATCGGCCTCGCGCTGATCCGCAGCCGGGCCAAGGACGAGCAGCACCGGATCGGCTCGCTGCTGTTCAACTTCGGCGGCCCCGGCGCCTCGGGTGTGGCCACCCTGCCCGCCCTCGGCGCGACCTACGCCTCCCTCAACTCCCGCTACGACTTGGTGAGTTTCGACCCCCGCGGGGTCGGCGCCAGCGCCGGGGTGACGTGCCTGGACGACCGGGCGATGGACGAGTCCACCGCCGCCGACAGCACTCCCGACACCCCCGGCGCGGTAAAGGCCCTGGACGAGGGCAACGCCCGTTTCGTCGCCGCCTGCGAGCACAACTCCGGTGCGGTGCTGCCGTACGTGGACACCGAGAGCGCCGCGCGGGACATGGACCTCATGCGGCAGGTGCTCGGCGACCGGAAGCTGTCCTACTTCGGCATCAGCTACGGCACCCAGCTCGGCGGCGTCTACGCGCACCTGTTCCCGCAGCACGTCGGCCGGATGGTGCTGGACTCGGTGGTCGACCCGACCAAGGACCCTCAGCAGTCCGCGCTCGGTCAGGCCCAGGGCTTCCAACTCGCCCTCGGCGACTTCATGAAGGCCTGCGCCGCCCAGGCCGGGGCCGCCTGCCCGACCGGCGCGGGCGGCGACGAGGGCACCGCGAAGGTCGTCGCACTGGTGCAGAAGCTGGCGCAGTCGCCGCTCCCCACCAGCCAGGGGCGGCAGCTCACCGAGAACCTGGCGGTCACCGGCATCGCGGGTGCCCTGTACAGCACGGAGACCTGGCCCGCGCTGGCCGCCGGGCTGACCGAGGCGACGGAGCAGGGGACCGGCGACACGCTGCTCCGGCTCGCCGACGCGTTGAACGGGCGCGACGCCCAGGGGCACTACACCAACCTGAACGCCGCGAACCGGGCGATCAGCTGTGTGGACGCCCGGCAGCGCTACTCCGACCAGGACGTGCAACAGCAGCTGCCGCAGTTCCGCGCCGCCTCGCCGGTGTTCGGGCCCTACACCGCCTGGGGCCTGACCGGCTGCACCGGCTGGCCCGTCCCCGGCAAGGCCGCCCGTCCGGAGGTCTCCGCGCCGGGCGCCGCCCCGATCCTGGTGGTCGGCACCACCGGCGACCCGGCCACCCCGGTGGAGGGCGCCCGCGCGATGGCGCAGCAGCTCGGCGCGGGCGTCGGCGTCGCCGTCACCTTGCAGGGCGAGGGGCACGGCGGCTACAACACCGGCAACCCGTGCCTGAAGCAGATCGTGGACGCCTACCTGCTGGACGGCACGGTGCCGGCGAACGGGAAGACGTGCAGTTGAGCGGCCGGCCGGGCGTAGAAGTGGCCCGCAGGGTCGGTCGACGATTGGCCCTGGAGAGTGGGCCACCCGGGGCCTAGCCTCTCCGGTGTGACAAACGATGCGACGAACAGCGCGCCCCACCAGCACCTCGACAACGGCCACCGGGCCGCCACCGACACCACCAAGGTCGACTTCTACTTCGACCCCGTCTGCCCGTTCGCCTGGATAACCTCCCGATGGATCCTGGAGGTCGAGCGGCAGCGCGAACTCGACCTGGACTTCCGGGTGATGAGCCTGTCCGTCCTCAACGAGGGCCGCACCGACCTGCCCGAGCGCTACCAGCGCCTGCTGACCACCGGCTGGGGCCCCGTGCGAGTCTGCACCGCCGCCGCCGAGCAGCACGGCCCGCAGGTGCTGCGCGCGCTGTACACCGAGCTCGGCACCCGGCTGCACGACCAGGACCGGCCCGCCGACGACGCCGTCATCCGCGAGGCGCTGGTGGCGGCGGGCCTGCCGGAGGAGCTGGCCGGGGCGGCGAACGGCACCGAGTACGACGAGGCGCTGCGCAAGAGCCATCACGAGGGCATGGACCCGGTCGGCGAGGAGGTCGGAACACCGACCATCCACGTGGACGGCGTCGCCTTCTTCGGCCCGGTGCTGAGCGCCATCCCGCGCGGTGAGGACGCCGTACGGGTCTTCGACGGTGTGCGGCTGCTGGCCGGGTACCCGAAGTTCTTCGAGCTCAAGCGGACCCGGACGGGCGGCCTCGACTTCTCCTGAGCGGCCGGGGGCGCGAGGACGTGCGGCTCTGACCGGCGGCCGAAGGGGCGGTAGCGGGGAGGGTTGACGGAGCGGTCGAGCGGTGGGGCCGCAGCTGCGGCCGGCCGCCGACCCACGCCGGGCGAGCCGCACCGAGCGGACCGTCGAGCGGTGCAGTTTTGCCCCGGTTGGACCGGTATCGTCCCGTTCGGCCTCCCGTCCGGGCGCGGAGCGTCCGACCATGGAGGGGCGGAGGCTGTTCGGTCCCCCGAGAGGCGGTGGGCGTGGATGATCGCACGAATCCGGCTGCGCGCTGCCCGCCACCCCACGACCCCGCCGGGCCCCGGCGCCGGACCGGGTGCCGGACCGGGGCAGGGCCGGGGCCAACCGCGAGGACCGGGCCAGGGTCCGGGGCCAGGCCCCGGCGGCCCGGCCAAGCCCCCGCCGCCCTCGTGGCGCCGCTGGCTGCTGCCCTTCGCCGTGCTGGCGACGCTGTTCCTGCTGGTGCTCTTCTCCAATCCCGGCAAGCCCGGTACCCGCTACGGCTACACCGACTTCCTGAACCGGGTCAACGCCGGCCAGGTGCAGACCGTGGACGTCAGCGACACCGGCGGGGTGAGCGGCACGCTCAAGGACGGCACCCACTTCACCAGCCAGATCCCCACCGTTCTGGGCACCTCCGAACTCAGCGGCGCGCTCTCCGGCCACCACGTGACCATCACCGGCAGCCGGACCAGCGGCGGCGGCTCGATCTGGTCCACCCTGCTGCTCTTCCTGCCGCTGCTGATCTTCGGCGCGCTCTTCCTCTGGTCCGGCCGGATGGCCGCCCGGTCGCTGGGTGGCGGCCTGAGCGCCATCGGGCGGTCCCGGGCGAAGATCATCGAGGCCGAGCGGCCGGCCACCGGATTCGCCGACGTGGCCGGGTACGAGGGGGTGAAGCAGGAGGTCAGCGAGGTGGTCGACTTCCTGCGCAGTCCGGAGCGGTACGCCGCCGCCGGGGCCAAGGGGCCACGCGGGGTGATCATGGTCGGGCCGCCCGGCACCGGCAAGACCCTGCTCGCCCGGGCGGTCGCCGGCGAGGCCTCGGTGCCCTTCCTCTCGGTGACCGGATCCGGCTTCGTCGAGATGTTCGTCGGCGTCGGCGCCTCCCGGGTCCGTGACCTCTTCGACGAGGCCCGCAAGCGCGCGCCGTCGATCATCTTCATCGACGAGATCGACGCCGTCGGCGGCCGCCGCGCGGGTGGCACCCGGATCGGCGGCAACGACGAGCGCGAGCAGACCCTGAACCAGCTGCTCGCCGAGATGGACGGCTTCGACCAGAGCACCGGCATCGTCGTCATCGCCGCCACCAACCGCCCGGACGCCCTCGACCCCGCCCTGCTACGCCCCGGCCGCTTCGACCGGCAGGTCACCGTCCCGCTGCCCAACCAGGCCGAGCGGGCCGCCATCCTCGCCGTGCACGCCCGCGGCAAGACCCTGGCCCCGGACGTCGACCTCGGACGGCTCGCCCGCGGCACCCCCGGCTTCTCCGGCGCCGACCTCGCCAACCTGGTCAACGAGGCCGCCATCAACGCTGTGCGCGCCGACCGGGCCACCCTCACCGCCGACGACCTCGACGCCGCCCGCGACCGGGTGCTGCTCGGCCGGCGGGAGTCCTCCAACGCGCTGCTGCCCGAGGAGCGGCACGCCGTCGCGGTGCACGAGTCCGGACACGCGCTGGTGGCCGCGCTGTGCGAGCACGCGGACCCGGTCGCCAAGGTGACCATCCTCCCGGCCGGCGTCGCCCTCGGCGCCACCGAACAGCTGCCCGAGGCCGAGCGGCACCTGTACAGCGAGGGCTACCTGACCGACCTGCTCACCGTCCAGCTCGGCGGCCGGGCAGCGGAGCTGGTGGTCTTCCGAGAGGGCTCCACGGGCGCCGCCAACGACCTCGCCAACGCCACCTCGGTCGCCACCCGGATGGTCCGCGAGTTCGGCCTCTCCCCGGAACTCGGCCCGGTCGGCTACTCCAGCGGCACCCCGCACTACCTCGGCGACAACCCCGAGGACCTGCTGCGCCGCCCGTACTCCGAACAGACCCAGCACGCCGTGGACGAGGCGGTGGCCCGCCTGCTGCGCCGGGCCGAACGGCGGTCCGTCGACCTGCTCACCGAGCACCGGCACCACCTGGACGAGCTGGCGGCGCTGCTGGTCGCCCAGGAGACGGTGGACGGCCGGGTGGTGCTCGACATCCTGTCGCACCCGGCGCCGGGCCCTGATCAGCCGGGCCCGGGCCGGCCGGTCCGGCTGACGAAGCCGGAGGCACGGGCGAGGCCGGAGGCGCAGGCGGGACCGGAGAGGCAGGCGGGGCCGGAGGCACAGGGAGGGACGGACGGGACGGGGGCACCGTCGGGACCGGCGGAACCGGGGGAGGACCCCCGCCCGTGAAGGCCGCGACCCCGGTGGTCGTATCCTCGTGACCGCGTCTCGTACCCACCGTCCCGAGGAGTCGGAATGACCGAGCCCCTGCCTGCCGACGTCCAGCGGGAGATCGCCCGTGCCCTCGGGGTCGCGCCCGTGCCCGACCCCGCGAAGGAGGCCGAGCGCCGGGTGGACTTCCTGGCCGAGCAGGTGCGGGCCACCGGCGCGCGCAGCCTGGTGCTGGGCATCAGCGGAGGCGTCGACTCCACCACCGCCGGGCGGCTCTGCCAGCTCGCCGTCGAACGGCTGCGGGCCGAGGGCCACCAGGTGACCTTCACCGCGATGCGGCTGCCGTACGGCGTCCAGGCCGACGAGGCGGACGCCCAGCTCGCGCTCGGCTTCATCCGTGCCGACGAGGTGCTGACCGTCGACGTCAAGCCCGCCACCGACGGCGCGCTCGCCGCCCTGAAGGCCGCCGGCCTGACCTACACCGACCACGGCCACGAGGACTTCGTCGGCGGCAACGTCAAGGCCCGCCAGCGGATGGTGGTCCAGTACGCGGCCGCGGGCGCCAAGGGCGGGCTGGTCGTCGGCACCGACCACGCAGCCGAGGCCGCGGTCGGCTTCTTCACCAAGTTCGGCGACGGCGCGGCCGACGTGATGCCGCTGTCCGGCCTGACCAAGCGCCAGGTGCGGGCGATCGCCGAGGCGCTGGGCGCGCCGGCCGAGCTGGTCAAGAAGACCCCGACCGCCGACCTGGAGAACCTCGCCCCCGGCCGCCCCGACGAGGACGCCCTCGGCGTCAGCTACGACGCCCTGGACGACTTCCTGGAGGGCCTGCCGGTCAGCGAGGACGTCCACCGGACCGTCCTCGGCCACTACCGCCGCACCGAGCACAAGCGCAACCTGCCGGTCACCCCGCCCCTGGCATGACCGGCCCGGACGAGCGCGCCGCCGGAGCCGTCCTCGGATCCGCCGTGGGCGACGCCCTCGGCGCCCCCTACGAGTTCGGTCCGGCCGGCGCCTTCTCCGCCCGCTTCCCGGACACCCCCGGTGACCTGGTGGCGGGCGGCGGCTGGGAGCTGGGCGAGGCCACCGACGACACCCAGATGGCCGTCCTGGTCGCCGAATCCCTGATCGAGCGGGGCGGCCTGGACCTCCCGGACCTCTTCGACCGGTTCCGCCGCTGGGCCGCCGCCGGGCCCCCCGACATCGGCATCCAGACCGAATCGGTCCTCACCAGCGGCCTGCCCTGGGACCTCGCGGCCGCCGTCCACTTCGACACCACGCTGCGCGCCGCCGGCAACGGCGCCCTGATGCGCGCCTCGACCTCCGCCGTCGCCTTCGCCCGCGCCGGGCGGCAGGCCACCATGGACGCGGCCCGGCGCATCGCGGCACTGACCCACGGCGACCGGGCCGCCTGGGAGGGCACGGCGATCTTCCACGAGCTCGTCCGGCTCGCGCTCGACGGTGCCGACCCGCTGGCCGAACTCCCCGCCGTCCTGGCCCATGTAGCCCCCGATCATCGCGAACGCTACGCCACCGTCCTCGCCCCGGACTGGCACCCGGAGCGCGCCACCGAGGCCAACGGCGCGGTCTGGCCCTGCCTGGGCTCGGCGGTCTGGGCGCTGCGCACCACCGACGGCTTCGAGCAGGCGCTGCGCGCCGCGATCGACCTCGGCGGGGACACCGACACGGTCGCCGCCGTCACCGGCGGCCTGGCCGGGGCCCGGTACGGCCTGGCGGCGATCCCGGAGCGCTGGACCGGGCCGCTGCACGTCGAGCTGCCCGGGTTCGGCGGGCGGGTGCTCCGGATGCCCGAACTGCTCGATCTGGCGGCGAGGTTGACGGTCGGTCCGGAACCGGCATGGCCTACCAGGGAACGCGGATCTCCGGCGGGTCGATCAGAAAGTAGACGATCAGGGCCGCCGGTACCAGCAGCTGGCAGAGGAGCGGACTGAGCATCGCGCAGCGCCAGCGGCGCTGCGGGGTCGACCGATCGCCCGCGACGGCCACGCCGAGCAGCACCGTGAACCCGACGGCGCCGAGGAGCCACAGGGTCTGCACCACCGCGGCGTGATGCTCCTCGGGCGTCTGCTCCCCGGCCCACCGCCAGATCCGGGACAGCAGGAAACCGTCGATCGCCACCGTCAGCGCGGCGAACACCGTCCCGGCCTTCAGGTCCGTCGATTCCCTGCCCAGCCCTTTGATCCCCGTCCGCGCCACTGCGCCCATCCCCCGATTCCGGTCCGCCCGTGTGCCTGGTTACGGTACCGGGCGGGGGTTCGGATCCGTAGGGGCGGGAGTTGCGCGGTCGAGGTGTGTGGCCGCCGGGGCGGGAGCGAGGTGCGGTGGTGGTGGTGGTGTTCGGCGGGTGGCCGAGGATGGGTCGTGGCGGCCGGTGTGCGGTCGGCCGACGAGTGAGGGGGATGAAGTGATGACGGTGGATCGGCTCGCGGTGGTGTCCGGCGGCGGTACCGGGATCGGCAGGGCGATCGCGGCGCGGCTGGCCGGGGACGGGCACCGGGTGGTGATCCTGGGCCGCAGGCCGGCGGTGCTGGAGCAGGCCCGGGAGGAGATCGAGCGGGCTGCCGGGCCGGGGCGGGTCGTACCGGTGGCAGCCGATCTGACCGACCCGGCGGCGGTCGAGGCGGCGGCGGCCCGGATCGCCGGACTCGGTCCGGTGGACGTGCTGGTGAACAACGCGGGTGCGATCGTCACCCCGCCCGCCGACGGAAGTCTGGCCGCGCTGGCCGCTGCCTGGCGGCGGGACCTGGACGGCAACCTGCTCACCGCCGTGCTGCTGACCACCGCGCTCCAGGACGGGCTGCGCCGCCCCGGCGGCCGCCTGGTGGTGATCAGTTCGGCGGCGGCCCAGCGCGGTGGCGCGGGCCCGCACTCGGCGGGCTCGTACGCCGCCGCCAAGGCCGCGCTGCACGGCTGGGCGTTCGGCCTGGCGCGGCAGTTGGGGCCGGACGGGATCACGGTGAACGTGCTCGCGCCCGGTTACATCGAGGACACCGAGATCTTCGGGGCCGGCTGGAGCGAGGAGTTCCACGTCCGGAAGGTCGCGGACACCCTGGTCGGCCGGGCGGGCACGCCGGCCGACGTGGCCGGGGCGGTCGCCTACCTCGCCTCTCCGGCCGCCGGGTACCTGACCGGTCAGGTGATCGGGCTCAACGGCGGTGCGGTGCTGGGCCGCTGAGCCGTCGAGAGGGCCCCGCCGAGCCCGGTGGTGCGGTCCGTCAGTCCCCGTCGGCGTCGGCTTCCGGGGTCGGGGCGGAGCCGGTGCGGACGGCGAGCTTGGCCTCGGCGGTCGTCCAGTCGGTGGCGATCGCCTGCTGGGCGGCGGCCAGGGTGACCTGGCCCGTGCAGATCGCGGTGTGCAGGTGGGTCTCCACCGAGTCCTTGGGGTTGTTCGGGCCCTTGCCCGGGACGTGGCCGGGGGAGGGCGGCTGGACCCACAGGTTGCGCGGGTCGTTGGGGTCGCCGCCGAGCTGGAGGCTGATCAGGTGGTCGTACTCGGCGTCGCCCATCGGGCCGGTGTAGCCGTAGGACTTGGCGTTCTCGGCCTTCTCCTTGCCGGTGATGTTCACCGGCGGGCGGATGGTCGAGGTGTAGCCGCCCGGCTTGCAGATGGTGTTCTTGAGGTTGTCCTGGTTGACCGCCGGGCTGATCGCGCCCGGGGTGCAGTCGGGGTCGGGCAGCGGCTGCTTGTCCGCGGTGTAGCGGTAGTGGCAGCTGCCCGGCGCGGGCTGCGGCTGGACGTCGTAACTGCTCTTCGGGCCAGGGCCGGTGACGATCGCGGCGGGCGCGGGCGGGGCAGCTGCGGCGTCGCCCGCGGCCGGGGCGGAGCTGCGCCCGGCCCCCTTGGCGGTGTGGCCGC
>NZ_JAHSQD010000017.1 GCF_020103755.1 Streptomyces sp. LS1784 | reverse complement strand
TACGGCTCGATGAACGTCCACTGCTCGTCGGTGAGTTGCCTACGTGTCACACGCAACGTCCTACCGGATCCCGCTTTCGAGCAAGCACGAAACCGCAATATTGATCACGACATCACACAGGCCCTAGCATCGCTGCCTCCGGCAGCTGCCGGCATCGTGCGCACAACAGGAGACTAAAGCCCATGGCGGACACCCCTCGACCGGATACACCTCCGTCCGAGGCCGCGTTGGACGCCGACCTACGGAAGCTGCTGCCGCCGGGCCAGTGGGACGACCTGGAAGAGCAGTTCGACCAGTTGAAGGTTGACTCGAACCCGTGGGCCAGAGGCACCGAGCTGGAGAAGCTGCTCGTGCAGGTTCTGAGACGTGCCCACTTCCGGGTCGAGCACGACCCCGCCACGGCCGACCGGCAGATCGACCTGATGGCCTCCTCCCGGGACGGTACCTACCTCATCGAGTCGAAGTGGACGAACAGCCCGTCGGACGTGGACGTGGCTGACAACCTCCGCGTGCGGGTGAAGGAGGTTGGCAGGCAGGCCGTAGGCGTACTGATCACCGTCGCCGGAGTCACCAGCCCGTGCGCGGCACGCATCGTGCGATACCGCGAGGAGGCCCTTGTTGTCGTCCTCGACGAAACCGACATCCGTCTCGTCCTCAACAACCCGCACGAACTTTCCCGGCTGCTCTCCTTCAAACGGATGCAGCTGGAAATGGCGGGCCGCGTACATGTTGGAGCCGACGGCCAGCACTGGCACCGCTCCTCGACCGACATCGACTATGTCCTCCCGGACTCCACGCGGCAGATTGTCGACTTGGCGGGCCGGCCGCTTACCGCAGTCACCGCCGCCGGTAACCACTCGCCCGACGTCTTCACCTTGGACCTGCCCAACGTCGACGGGCGCTTCTCGTGGGGCTACGGGGTCACGCTTGACGTCTCGCTCGGCGCCCGAAGTGAGAACGAGCTCCTCGAAGCCCTCCGAAAACTCAATGAGCACGGGTGGCTCAGCAGGCACGCCTACTGGACGATTCAGAAGGCTGGCCAAGTCTGGCACGGCGTCGGAGCACGGACCTTCGCCGCCGCCCTGCCCCAGTGGCGGGACCGCCTGTCCTCCGGCAGCAGAGACTCCTCCGAGATCATCACGCTGTTCGACAAGATCGACGGCGGCTGGTACACGATCACCACAGGCATGGACTGCGACGAGGCGCGCCGAGCAGAGGAAGCGGTGCTCTCCTTCCAACTCGAAGGAGTGCCAGTTGACCAAGGGCCGCTGCGCCACCTCGTAGAGCAGTTCGAGGTGCCGCTTCGCGGCTTCTACCGGCCGCTGGCGGCAAGTGCTGTAACTCATGGGTCGTCCCAAGACCGGCCGGAGCTGGAAGCTATCGGGTTCGTGACTGAGCGAAGCGGCGGCCGGCTGTGGGCGGTCGGCCTCGTCGCCAAGAACCCCTACTACGGCCTCGCCTACGGGAAACAGCCCCCCTCTTGGCCAGTGATGCAGTCCGGCGTGCTGGTATGTGCCCTGCGTTCCCACCACCCGGCGGACGAGCCGAGAAGCCGCTACCACCTGTACTCGTGGGCGCTTGCCTCGGCCTACGACTCGACCGCCGTGCAGATCGTCGCCGAGTGGTAGAGGCACACCGCTCTGCGCCCCGGTTACTTGCCCCGTAGGAAAGGGTCCGAACAGCCGATACGGACAGTTTGTTTGGCTGTCCCGGGGTCACGCCAAGGGGTTTGCCGTCCGCATCCAGCCCAGAGGCGCGTTCACCAGGTTCTCGGGCTGCTTACTCACTCGTGGATGCGGTCGCGATGGAGAACGAGGCCGGTTTCGTCGGCCCGTTCGTGGTCGCCGCGCAGGCGCAGGCGACCGGATGAACCTCGACGAGCCTCGCATCCTGGGGCAGTCTGACCGATTCGTCCCCCGGTCGAGGCCAAGCGGCGTACGCTCCTTCTCGCTGTGACCTGAGGGGAGCAAATGAGCAGCACCATCATGCCGTCCTGGCGGCACCCGCTCCTGCGGCTTCATCATCGCAAGATCGAGAAGCGCCTTGAGCCGGCCGAGAAGGCGGCTGCCGAACTTGGCGTCCCCTTCGACGCCGACAAGATCCGGCGGGCCCTTGCCTACGACTCCCGTACCCTCCGAGGCAGGTTGATCGGACTGCTCGTTGTTGGGGCTGCTCTCGCCGTCCTCGGCTTCAGCCTGTATTCGAGCATGGCCCACCCGTCGTCGAGCCGGGTACTGCATGCCGTCGGTACGGCCCTGAAGCCCATTCTGCTGGTGTCGGCGTCCCTACCGGTGATGTGGCTTCTCAGTGCCAGGGCCGGAGACTGCACCGCTCCCTGTTACGGCCTGGTGCAGCCGCTACTCGTCCTGCTGGCGGCGAGCGCCGCCGTGGCCACGGAAGAGCAGCGCCGGTACACCGAGGCAGCCGCCCTTGCGGACAAGACCACCGACTTGCGGCCGCTCTTCCACGAGCTGGGGACAACGGTGAGCATCGCGTACGGGAGTGCGGCCGGACTTCGGGACGAGGTGAAGGCCCATGCCGAGCGGGTCATGCAAGCACTTGAAGAGACAGCCGCGGACCTGGCCACGGACCACAAGACGGCAGCGCGAAGGCTCGGCTCCGACATTGCGGAGATCTTGGGCAACCTGACGTCCGGCCGGTTCACGACCCTCCTTGGCGAGGAGAGGCTTCCCGAGGTGGCGTCCGTCGATCCTGACCGGATGGCCGGGCGCTACCTGGCCCGGGCCTGCGTGAAGTCGGCCCTGCTGGTCATCACTCTCGGGTATCTCGCGGAATCGCTGGGTGCGCCGATCCTGGGCGTCGTGGGAGGCACGATCTCGGGGTTCTTCCTCGTCGCGTACCTGTTGCTGGCCCGTAAGCACGGACTTGCCGAAGCGTCAAGGCTGATCCGTATCATCAAGGAACCCATGGGCGGTGCTCCGAGCGCTCAAGAGGCCAAGGAGTAGGGCCGCCGCCCTGGCGAGCCGTCGGGCGGTGGCGTACGGTCGGCCGGTATGGGCTTCGATCAGGCGCGGGCCAATCGGATCTTCCTCCCCGGGACGTACGCCGAGGGTGTGCCGTACGACCTGTTCCGCGAGCTGCGGGCGGAGGCGCCGGTGTGCTGGGTGGAGGAACCGGCGGTGGGGGAGTGGCCGGCCGGGCCCGGCTACTGGGCGGTGTTGCGGCACGCGGATGTGAAGCGCGTGCTGCGCAGTCCGGAGGACTTCTCCTCGCACCTCGGCGCGACCCAGATCCGGGACCCGGACACGTCGGCGGACCTGGAGTTCGCAAGGGCGATGATGCTCAACCAGGACCCACCCGACCATTCCCGGCTGCGCCGGGCCGTCGCCGCCGCCTTCACCCCGCGGGCGCTGCACGAGCTGACCACCGCCATCGAGCAGCGCGCGGCCGAACTCGTCGCCGGGATGAGACCGTCGGGCGAGGCCGACTTCGTGCCGGTGGCCGCCGACCTGCCCGTGTGGACGCTGGCCCTGATCCTGGGCGTGCCGGAGCAGGACCGGCAACTGCTGGTCGACTGGTCGAACCGTGTGATCGGCTACCAGGATCCGGACTACGCCCGGTCCAGTACCGCCGACCCGTCCCGGCTCACCGAGATGGGACGTGCCGCGCTCAGCCACCGCCCCACGGCCCACACCGCCCCCGACGGTCGCCCGATCAACCCGCGTTCCCGCGCCGCTCTCGCCGACATGTTCGGGTACGCCCACGCGCTCGCCGAACAGCCACCGCCGGGCAGCATCGTCGCCCGCATGCTCGAAGCCGGACTGAGGGCCGCCGATTTCGAGACGATGTTCTTTCTGTTCGGAGTCGCCGGAAATGAGACCCTGCGTAACGGCCTGCCCGGCGGCCTGTATTCCTTGCTCACTCACGCCGACCAGTACCGCCGATTGTCCGTGCAGCCTGACCTGATCAGTTCGGCGGTGGAGGAGTTGCTTCGGTTCTGGCCGCCGGTTCTGCAGTTCCGGCGAACCGCGACCCGGGACGTGGTGCTGGCCGGCGAGAGGATCCGCCGGGGCGACAAGGTGGTCGTCTACCACGCTTCCGCGAACCGGGACGAGTCGGTCTTTTCCGACCCGGATCGCCTAGATGTCACCCGTGCGCCGAACGACCACGTCAGCTTCGGGTTCGGGCCGCACTTCTGTGTGGGGGCGAGACTCGCCAGGATCCAGATGTCGGCCCTGATCCGCCGGGTCGTCGCCGAGCTTCCCGGTCTGGAGCTTGCCTCGGACGCGCCGCCGAAGCGGCTGGTCTCCAACTTCCAGAACGGGCTGAAGGAGCTGCGCATCCGTTGGAGCTAGGGCGACGTCGACTGGCCGACATCGGCGGGGTATCTCTACCCCATGACTCCGGCAGGGCCTAATCGGCGGTTGCCCGGAGGGTGACTTCTCCGCGTCCAAGGATGGAGAACCACCATGTCTGCGTGCTCGTATCTGTCTGCTGCCTGGCCGGGTGGTGCCCGTTCGGATCAAGCGGCGTCGGCCACTTCCTCGTGCCCGTCGGGCTTTGCCGGGCATCTCCGCCTGTCGCAGCCCAAAAATGGTCCCTCTGATTCAACTCCGTCGTGGGTGCTCACCATCCACGACCAGGTATTTGCCGCGAATGTCTGTGACACCTTGCGCGGTTCCCTGAAACCGTCAGTGTCCACTTCTGGCGTCGACGTAATAATTTCGAGCGAGCTCTGTATTTCTCTTGACGGGAGGGGTCCGATTTCCATGAGGCTGATGCATCGAGTGGCCGGGAGGACCGTTCATCTCTGCGATGGCCGATCCGTTCTGGATTCGACCGATCGGGGCGCAAGGTGCGGTTGTCCGGCTTCCTGGGATGCGCGTCGTCTGAGGGCCAGGGCTGGTAGCGGGCCGCGGCCGCATGTCAGGGTGCGGTTTCGACTGGCGAATCTACCGAACGCCGGGGTCTTCGAATTCTCGACCACATCCTGGGATTTCGCCGAAGCCGTGCAGCGTGAATTGGGCGAAGTCGGCCATGAGGGTGGCTCTCGCGACGGCGTGATCGGAATTGATTCCATCAGGTTCCCGGCCCGGACCGGGCTGGAAGTGAGCTACTGCCGGCCGGTACTGAAGCTGGGCCCATACGGTTGATTTCCAGGGCAGCGGCGGTCCGCATTACGCTGCCGCTCCCGACGGTACGTCGCGCGAGATCGAGTGGTGGGCGATCGTCCTGCCGGGACGGGGCGAAGCCGCCTCCGGGTCTTCCGGCATGGAGACGTCGCCGTGGCCGGAGGTCGGGACGAGCACGAGCTCTCGGACGGAATTCGCGAGCACCTTGCGGGCCGTCAGCGGGAGCGCTTCGTCGGTGACCAAGCAGTCGACTTCGTTCAGGGCTGCGAAGCTGCTCAGCCCGACGATCCCCCACTTGCTGTGGTCCGCGACCACGACCGTGCGGCGCGCGGAGGCGATCAGGAGCCGGTTGGTCTGTGCCTCCGCGAGGTCGGGCGCGGTGAGGCCGGCCTCCTCGCAGACGCCGTGCGCGCCCAGGATCAGCAGGTCCACGTGGAGGGAGCGGATCGTCTGTTCGGCCAGGACCCCCACCAGAGTTGCCGAGCGGTTGAGCGTGCCTCCCGTCAGAAGCAGCTGCGGAGCTGCCGTTCCTCCGTTGCTGCCGGCTGCCCGCACCAGGTCCGCGATCGGCAGGGAATTGGTCACGATCGTCAGCCGCGGGATCTCCAGGAGCCGGGAGGCCACCGCGTGCATCGCGCTGCCGCCGGAGAGGGCCACCACACTGCCCGGTGCCACGAGCTTCGCTGCCGCGCGCGCCAGCGCTGCTTCTGGGCCCGCGGGGCGAGCGGACTCGGCCTCGGCCTCGGCCCTGACTCCGGACCTGTCCGTGCTCGCGGTCGCGGCCGCCATCGCTCCGCCGCGGACCTTCTGCACGGCGCCTTGGCGTGCCAGCGCGTCCAGGTCGCGGCGGATGGTCATGTTCGACACACCGAACTGCTCGACCAGTTCGGCGACGCGGACCGCGCCGGCCCGGCGAGTCGCCTCCAGGACCAGCGACTGGCGCTGGGCTGCGAGCAACAGCTGATGAGCCATGGAGACCCTTTCGATCGGACGGACACCCGGTTGCCACCGGTCGGCGGACCGACCTTCAGGAGGACTGGGCGAGCAGGTGCGGACGGGTGGCCGGCGAGGCGGCACGACGACGTCGGGCACTCGCCCGGTCCGGACAGGCCATCTGCGGGACCCCGGCGCAGCCGTCGGCGGCGTCCGCCGGGCCGTGGCATGACCGGCCTGTCGGAGCGCTGCCCGTTCCGCATGCGCGCCATGGAGTCGCGCGTCGTGTAGCCCGCGCCCGGCATCACCCGGGTAGGCCCCGGACGGTGGAGCCCGCCGATGCCGTCGGCAGCGGCAGTGGGCGGGGTCCTGCTGTTGGCGGAGCCGGCTCGGTGTCGGCGGCCCGGTAGGGACCCTCAGCCCGGGTGGCCGCCGACACCTGCCAGTGGCCCAGCACATCCTCTGACAGGGTAAACATCGGATGACTGGCTTCCATGAAGCCTAGATCGGCTTCAGGCCTGCAGGCAAACCGATGCAAGCCCTGTTTGTGGCAAGTCAAGGTGTCGCCCAACGTTGGACGTCTTCTTGTGCTTGTAGATGCCGGGCCGTATGGTCATGGGCGCGCCGAGTCATCCGATGTCTGTTCTCGTTGATGGCCGAGTCGGCGCTCATCGACCGGAGGTGGACATGAAGCTGATGCGGATCGGCGAGCCCGGGGCGGAGATCCCCGTGGTGCTCGGCGAGGACGGCCGGACCCACGGGCTGTCGGGAGTGGCCGAGGAGATCGACGGGGCGTTCCTGGCCTCGGGCGGGGTCGAGCGGGTGCGGGAGGCGCTCGCGGGCGGGGCGTTGCCCGTGGTGGAGACCGAGGGGCGTCGGGTCGGTGCTCCGGTCGCGCGGCCGGGGAAGGTGGTGTGCGTCGGGCTCAACTACCGTGACCACGCGGAGGAGACCGGCGCGGCCGTCCCCGAGCGGCCGGTGGTGTTCATGAAGGACCCGTCCACCGTGGTCGGCCCGTACGACCGGGTGCTGATCCCGCGCGGGTCGGTGAAGACCGACTGGGAGGTCGAGCTCGCGGTGGTGATCGGGCGCGAGGCCCGGTACCTGGCGAGCCCGGCCGAGGCGGGCGCGCACATCGCGGGCTACGCGGTCAGCAACGACGTCTCGGAGCGGGAGTTCCAGCTGGAGTACTCCGCGCAGTGGGACCTCGGCAAGTCCTGCGAGACCTTCAACCCGCTGGGCCCCTGGCTGGTGACGCCCGACGAGGTCGGGGACGTCCAGGCGCTGGGCCTGCGGCTGGCCGTCAACGGCGAGGCGCGGCAGGACGGTGACACCAAGAACATGATCTTCGACGTTGCGTACGTGGTCTGGTACCTCAGCCAGTACATGGTGCTGCGCCCCGGCGACGTCATCAACACCGGCACCCCGGCCGGCGTGGCCCTCGGTCTGCCCGGCAATCCGTACCTGCGCGAGGGCGACACCGTCGAGCTGTCCATCGACGGCCTCGGCACCCAGCGGCAGACCTTCATCAACGCCTGAGAGGCATCGAGTTGTCCACCACCACGGCGCGGATCACCGCCGTCGACACCTACGACATCCGCTTCCCCACCTCGCGCGAGCTGGACGGGTCGGATGCGATGAACCCGGACCCGGACTACTCCGCCGCGTACGTGGTGCTGCGCACCTCGGCGGGCGGCCACGAGGGCCACGGCTTCACCTTCACCATCGGACGCGGCAACGACGTCCAGGTCGCGGCCATCGACGCGCTGCGCGAGCACGTCGTCGGGCGGCCGGTCGTCGAGCTGTGCGCGGACCCGGGCTCGCTGTACCGCGACCTGATCGGCGACAGCCAGCTGCGCTGGCTCGGCCCGGAAAAGGGCGTGATGCACATGGCCATCGGCGCCGTCGTCAACGCCGTCTGGGACCTCGCGGCCAAGCGCGAGGGCAAGCCGCTGTGGCAGCTGCTCGCCGACGCCGACCCCGAATGGCTGGTCTCCCAGGTCGACTTCCGCTACATCAGCGACGCGCTCACCCCCGGCGAGGCCCTGGAGCTGCTGCGCAAGGGCAAGGAAGGCGCCGCCGACCGGGCCGCCGAGCTGCTGCGCCGCGGGTACCCGGCCTACACCACCTCGCCCGGCTGGCTGGGCTACTCGGACGAGAAGCTCACCCGCCTCGCGAAGGAGGCGGTGGCGGACGGCTTCACCCAGATCAAGCTCAAGGTCGGCGCCGACCTCCAGGACGATGTCCGCCGCTGCCGCACCGCCCGCGAAGCCGTCGGACCGGACATCCGGATCGCGATCGACGCCAACCAGCGCTGGGACGTCGCCGAGGCGATCGAGTGGACGAAGGCGCTCGCGGAGTTCGACCCGTACTGGATCGAGGAGCCGACCAGCCCGGACGACATCCTCGGCCACGCCGCCATCCGCGGCGGCGTCCACCCCGTCAAGGTCGCCACCGGCGAACACGTGCAGAACCGGATCGTCTTCAAGCAGCTACTCCAGGCTGAGGCGATCGACTTCCTCCAGCTGGACTCCGCCCGCGTGGCCGGCGTCAACGAGAACCTGGCCATCCTGCTGCTCGCCGCCAAGTTCGGCGTACCGGTCTGCCCGCACGCGGGCGGCGTGGGCCTGTGCGAGCTGGTCCAGCACCTGTCGATGTTCGACTATGTCGCGCTCAGCGGCACGGTGGAAGACCGGGTCATCGAGTTCGTCGACCACCTGCACCAGCACTTCCTCGACCCGGTCCGCATCGGCGACGGCCACTACCTGGCACCCACCACGCCCGGTTTCTCGGCCGCCATGCACCAGGCCACCATCGACACCTACCGTTACCCCGACGGCGCGTTCTGGGCCGCCGACCTGGCCACCACCAAGACCGAGGAGCGCGCATGACCACCGACCTGATCGGCCTGACCGCCCTGGTCACCGGCGGCGCCTCCGGCATCGGCCTGGCCACCGCCCAGCTGCTCGCCGAGCGCGGCGCGGACGTCGCCGTCCTCGACCTCGACCCGAGCGGCGCCCCCGCCCCACTGCGCGGATTCACCGCCGACGTCAGCGACGACGCCTCCGTCCGTACGGCCGTCGAGGGCGCGGCCGAGGCGCTCGGCGGCATCGACATCCTGGTCAACAACGCCGGCATCGGCGCCGCCGGGACGGTCGAGGACAACCCCGACGATCAGTGGCACCGCGTCCTGGACGTGAACGTGCTCGGCATCGTCCGCATCACCCGGGCGGCCCTGCCGTACCTTCGTCGGTCGGCCCACGCCTCGGTCGTCAACACCTGCTCCATCGCCGCCACCGCCGGACTGCCGCAGCGGGCGCTGTACTCGGCCAGCAAGGGCGCGGTGCTCTCGCTGACCCTGGCCATGGCCGCCGACCACGTCCGCGAGGGCATCCGGGTCAACTGCGTCAACCCCGGCACGGTCGACACCCCGTGGGTCGGCCGCCTGCTGGACGCCGCCGCCGACCCGGCGGCCGAGCGCGCCGCCCTCAACGGCCGGCAGCCCACCGGCCGGCTGGTCAGCGCGCAGGAGGTGGCGGCCGCCGTCGCCTACCTCGCCTCTCCGGCCGCCGGCTCCACCACCGGGACGGCGCTGGCGGTGGACGGCGGCATGGCCGGCCTGCGGCTGCGCCCGGAGCCGGC
Organism: Streptomyces sp. LS1784; assembly: GCF_020103755.1. Lineage (GTDB taxonomy): Bacteria > Actinomycetota > Actinomycetes > Streptomycetales > Streptomycetaceae > Kitasatospora. The sequence goes on along the minus strand of NZ_JAHSQD010000017.1, from coordinate 29,471 downwards.
GGCATGAACCTGCGGCACAACCCGCTCGGGCGCAGCACGGTACTGGTGAGCGAACTCGCCTTCGGTGCGGCGGCGATCGGCAACCTGTTCACGGGGGTGAGCGACGAGCAGGCGGCGCAGTCCGTAGGTGCCGCCTGGGAGGCCGGTGTCCGCTACTTCGACACCGCCCCGCACTACGGGCTCGGACTGTCCGAGCGGCGGCTCGGCGAGGCACTGCGCGCCAGGCCCCGGGACGAGTACGTGCTGTCCACCAAGGTCGGTCGCATCCTCGAACCGGTCACTCCCGACGGCGACGACCTCGCCAACGGCTTCGCCGTCCCCGCGACGCATCGCCGGCGCTGGGACTTCACCGCCGAGGGCGTGCGCCGGTCGATCGAGGAGAGCCTGAACCGGCTCGGCCTCGACCGGATCGACATCGCCTACCTCCATGACCCGGACGACCACGCCGAACAGGCCCTCACCGAGGCCTACCCGGAGCTGGAACGCCTGCGCGCCGAGGGCGTGATCGGCGCGATCGGCATCGGCATGAACCAGGCCGAACTGCCGGCCCGCTTCGTCCGGGAGACCGACATCGACGCCGTCCTGCTGGCCGGCCGCTACAGCCTCCTCGACCAGCGCGGCCTGACCGAACTGCTGCCGCTGGCCGCCGAACACGGCGTCGGCCTGGTGGTCGGCGGGGTGTTCAACTCCGGCCTGCTCGCCGACCCGAAACCCGGCGCCACCTTCGACTACGCCGCAGCGCCCGCCGAACTCCTCGACCGGGCCCTGCGGTTGAAGTCCGTCTGCGAACGGCACGGCGTCCCGTTGCGCGCTGCCGCACTGCGCTTCCCGTTCGGCCACCCGGCCGTCGCGTCCGTGCTGGTCGGCACCCGCAGCGCCGCCGAGGTACGGGACGCCGCCGCGATGCTCAACCATCCCGTCCCGGACGGGTTGTGGGCGGAGCTCAAGGAGCGCGGGCTGCTGCCCGCCGAGGCCCCGACCCCCGGAGATGAGGAGTAGATGCGGATTGCCCTGTTCATCACCTGCTTCAACGACATCATGTTCCCCGGCACCGGCCGGGCCGTGGTGACCGTTCTGGAGCGTCTCGGCCATACGGTCGAGTTCCCGCAGGAGCAGACCTGCTGCGGGCAGATGCAGTTCAACACCGGTTATCGGCCGGAGGCCGTCCCCCTGGTGGAACGCTTCGTCCGCACCTTCGCCGACTACGACGCCGTCATCACCCCGTCCGCGTCCTGCGCCGGCATGATCCGCGAGAACCACGCCGTACTGGCCGAGCAGCACGGCACCCCACGACTCCAGGTCGCGGTCGCCGAAATGGCGCCCAGGGTTCACGAGTTCACCGAGTTCCTCACCGACGTCCTCGGCGTCACCGATGTCGGCGCCCGCTTCCCGCACAAGGTCGCCTATCACCCCACCTGCCACTCCCTGCGCGGCCTGCGGCTCGGCGACCGGCCGCTGCGACTGCTGCGCGCCGTCAAGGACCTCGACCTGGTCGACCTCCCCGCGGCCGACTCCTGCTGCGGCTTCGGCGGCACCTTCGCCGTCAAGAACGCCGAGACCTCCGGCGCGATGCTCGCCGACAAGGCGCAGGGAGTTCTGGACAGCGGTGCCGAGGTGCTGTGCGCCGCCGACAACTCCTGCCTGCTGCACATCGGCGGCGGTCTCTCCCGCCAGGGAAGCCCAGTTCGGACCATGCACCTGGCCGAGATCCTCGCCGCCACCGACGGAGGGCCCCGATGAACGAGAACAGAGGCGTCGTCTGGCTTGGCTCCCCGTCCTTCCCCGAGGCCGCCCGCGAGGCGTTGAAGGACACCCAGCTGCGCGCCAACCTGAAGCGGGCCACCGGCACCATCCGCGACAAGCGCCTCGCCGTCGCCTCGGAGCTGGACGACTGGGAGGCGCTGCGCGCAGCGGGCGCGGCGATCAAGAAGCGCACCGCGCGCCATCTCGACCGCTACCTGGTGCAGTTGGAGCAGTCCGTCACGGCGGCGGGCGGCACCGTCCACTGGGCCTCGGACGCGGCCGAGGCGAACCGGATCGTCACCGAGCTGGTCCGGGCCACCGGGGAGCGGGAGGTGGTGAAGGTCAAGTCCATGGCGACCCAGGAGATCGGCCTCAACGAGCACCTCGCCGAGGCCGGGATCACCGCCTACGAGACCGATCTCGCCGAGCTGATCGTCCAGTTGGGCGACGACCGGCCCTCCCACATCCTCGTCCCCGCGATCCACCGGAACCGCACCGAGATCCGCGACATCTTCGCCGCCCGGATGGGGGAGTGGGGCCAGCCCGCCCCCGAGGGCCTGAGTGACGAGCCGGCGGAACTCGCCGAGGCGGCACGCCGCCACCTGCGGGAGAAGTTCCTCACCGCCAAGGTCGCCGTCTCCGGCGCCAACTTCGCGGTTGCGGACACCGGTACGGTCGTCGTGGTCGAATCCGAGGGCAACGGCCGGATGTGCCTCACCCTGCCCGAGACCCTGATCACCGTGATGGGCATCGAGAAGGTCGTCCCCACCTGGACGGACCTGGAGGTGTTCCTGCAGCTGCTGCCGCGCTCCTCCACCGGCGAGCGGATGAATCCGTACACCTCCACCTGGGCGGGGACGACGGAGGGCGACGGGCCGCAGACGTTCCACCTCGTCCTGCTCGACAACGGCCGCACCGACACCCTCGCCGACACCGTCGGCCGCCAGGCCCTCGCCTGCATCCGCTGCTCGGCCTGCCTCAACGTCTGCCCGGTCTTCGAGCGCACCGGCGGCCACGCGTACGGCTCGGTCTATCCCGGGCCGATCGGCGCGGTGCTGACCCCGCAGCTGGTGGGCGTGGAGAACGCCGCGAGCCTGCCGTTCGCCTCCACCCTCTGCGGGGCCTGTTACGACGCCTGCCCCGTGAAGATCAACATCCCGGAGGTCCTCGCCCACCTGCGGGCCGAGGCCGTCGAGGCGAAGCGATCCGCCAAGCGCCTGCCCACCGCCGAGGCGGCGGCGATGAAGGCGGCTGCCACCGTCCTCGACTCCCCGCGGCTGCTCGCCGCCGCCCAGAAGGCGGCCGCGCTGGGCGGCCGGGCCCTCGCCCGGAAGGGGCGGATCGGACGGCTGCCCGGACCGCTGCACGGCTGGTCCGACACCCGCGACACCCCCGCGCCGCCCGCCCAGTCCTTCCGCAGCTGGTGGCGCGAGAACAAGGAGGAGAAGGAGCGATGAGCAGCCGCGAGGCCATCCTCGGCCGCATCCGCGCCGCCCTCACCGACGTCCCGCGCGGTGAAACCCCCGAGGACGTACCCGTTCCGAGGAACTACCGCCGCAGCCACGTCGAACCGGGCGGCGACTGCGTCGCCCTGTTCGCCGAACGGGTCGCCGACTACCGGGCCACCGTCACCCGCACCGACCGGGCCGGACTGCCCGCTGCCATTGCCGCCGCCCTCACCGCGCGGGGCGTACGGCAGCTGGCCCTGCCCGGCGGCTTTCCCGTCGAGCTGCTGCCGCCCGGCGACTGGGAGTGGCACCCCGAACCGCTGGACGTCCCCCAACTCGACGCGCTGGACGGGGTGATCACCCTCGCCGCCGCCGGCATCGCCGTCACCGGGACCATCGTCCTCGACGCCGGCCCCGGCCAGGGCCGCCGCGCCCTCACCCTCGTCCCCGACTACCACCTGTGCATCGTCCGCGCCGAGCAGATCGCCGACGACGTCCCCGACGCCCTCACCCGCCTCGACCCCACCCGGCCGCTCACCTTCATCTCCGGCCCGTCCGCCACCAGCGACATCGAACTCAACCGGGTCGAAGGCGTCCACGGCCCCCGCACCCTCGACGTCGTCATCGTCGACGCCTCTGCCGACCCCACCCACCCGGAGCAGCACCCATGAGGATCGCCCTGCACACCCGCGTCCGCGAGGACCGGATCGAGGAGTACGAGGCCGCCCACCGTGCCGTGCCGGACGAGCTGACGGCCGCCATCCGCGCAGCGGGTGTCTCCTCCTGGACGATCTGGCGCAGCGGCTGCGAGCTGTTCCACCTCCTGGAGTGCGAGGACTACGCCCGGCTGCTCGCCGAACTCGAACACCTCCCGGTGAACATCGCCTGGCAGGCACGGATGGCCGAACTCCTCGACGTCGTCCACGACTACTCCGAGGACGGCGCCGCCGCCGGGCTCCCGGTGGTGTGGCGCCTGTGACCACCCGGCCGATCATCGACGCCCACCACCACGTCTGGGACCTCGCCGTGCGTCCGCAGCCGTGGATCACCGGCGAGGCCCTCGCCCCGCTCGCCCGCTCCTTCTCCGCCGCCGACCTCACAACCGAGGCCCGCGCGGCCGGCGTCGTGGGCACCGTCGCCGTACAGACCGTCTGCGTTCCCGAGGAGACCCCGGAGCTGCTGGCCCTCGCGGCGGGCAGCGACCTGGTGACCGGGGTCGTCGGCTGGACCGACCTGACGGCGCGCGACGTCGTCGACCGGATCGCCGCGCTGCGTGAACTGCCCGGTGGGGAACGGCTGGTGGGCATCCGCCACCAGGTCCAGGAGGAGCCCGACGCGAACTGGCTGCTGCGCCAGGACGTCCGGCGCGGCCTGCTGGCCGTCGCCGAGGCGGGATTGGTCTACGACCTGGTGGTCAAGCCGCACCAGCTTCCTGCCTCCGTCACCGCCGCAGCCGGCCTCACCGGGCTGACCTTCGTCCTCGACCACCTCGGCAAGCCGCCCATCGCCACCGGCGTGATCGACCAGTGGGCGGCCGACCTGCGCTGCCTGGCCGCCTTGCCCAACACCGTGTGCAAGCTCTCCGGCATGGTCGCCGAGGCCGCCCCCGGCACCTGGCGGGCGGAGAACATCGCCCCGTACGCCGACACCGCGCTGGAGGCCTTCGGACCGCACCGCCTGCTCTTCGGCTCGGACTGGCCGGTCTGCACGCTCCAGGCCAGCTACCGCGAGGTCGTCGACCTCGCCGACCGCCTCACCGACCAACTGAGCCCGTCCGAGAAGGACACGCTGTTCCACGACAACGCCGTCCGTGTCTACGGCCTCAGGCCGCCCGCCCGGGTATGACCTATCCTGCACAGACCCGAACACGATCACGAGAGAAGCGAGTACGCGTGCCGGTCACCGACGAGGCGATCGAGAAGATCAAGGCCATGATCGTCAGCGGTGAGCTCCGCCCGGGCTCGAAACTCCCACGCGAGCCCGACCTGGCCGAGCGCCTGGGCCTGTCCCGCAACTCCCTGCGCGAGGCGGTCAAGGCGCTCTCCCTCATCCGCGTGCTCGACGTACGGCAGGGCGACGGCACGTACGTGACCAGCCTGGAGCCCGAACTCCTGGTCGACGCACTGTCGTTCGCCGTCGACCTCCAGCAGGACGACACAGTGCTGCAGTTCCTTGAGGTCCGCCGCATCCTGGAGCCCGCCGCGGCCGCGATGGCCGCCCGGGTGATGTCCGACGAGGACATCGCCGCCCTCGGCGCGGTGCTGGCCGAACTCGACGACGACGCCTCGCTGGAGGCGCTGATCGAGAACGACATGGAGTTCCACCGCCGCCTGGCGGCCGGCTCGGGCAATGCCGTGCTCTGCTCCCTCATCGGGGGAGTCTCCGGCCCCACCGCCCGCGCCAGGCTCTGGCGCGGGCGCACCGAGGAAGGCTCCGTGGAGCGCACCAGGCAGCAGCACCGGGCGATCTACGAAGCCGTCGCAGCCCGACAGCCCGACCTCGCCCAGGCCTGGGCGACGGTGCACATCGGCGAGGTCGAGCAGTGGCTGCGCGCCACCCTCGGCGCGGCGGCCTCTGAGCTCGACTGACCGGAGATCAGCAACGCATGTGGCGGGGACGGCCGAAGCCGTCCCCGCCACACGCGTTCTCCTACTCGGCGAGCAGTTCCAGCACCAGGCACTGCTCGGGATCGAGCAGCGGCGCTGCCAGGCCGACCGTGGCCAGTACCGCGCCCGGGACCCGGACCGACCCCGCGGCGATCCAGGGCACGGCGGTGCTGGGGTGGGCCGAGGCGGCCTGGAACTCCGGGCGGACCGTGACGGTGTAGGTCAGTGCCGGGTCGAGTCCGGGAATGCGGATCCGGCCGGCCACCGACGAGGTCGACGACACCAGCTGGAACAGGCCGAAGACACCCTGGCGTCGGTCGTCGGAGACCATGCCGTGGAGGAGGGCCGACGGGTCCGGGTGGTCGGCACGGACGGTCCGCCCGCCGTGCAGCAGCGGCCGGAGTCGCTTGTGCAGACCGACCCAGTCGGTCAGGCGGTCGAGTTCCTCCTCGGAGCACGCCGTGATGTCCCACTCGATGCCGGCGTGGCCGAACAGGGCGGTCGCCAGCCGGATGGGCAGCGGGCTGGTGCGTCCGGTGGTGTGCGCGGTGGCGGCGCCGACGTGGCTGCCGGTCAGCTCCGGCGGGACGAACAGCCCGGTGTAGCGCTGGATGCGCTGGCGCTCGACGGGGTCGTTGGTGTCCGAGGCCCAGATCCGGTCGGTGCGCTCCAGGATGCCGTAGTCGATCCGGGCGCCGCCGGAGGAGCAGGACTCGATCTCCAGGCCCGGGTGGCGCTCGCGCAGTTCGTCCAGGAGGCGGTAGACGGCCAGGGTCTGGGCGTGGACGCCCGCCGTGCCTGCGTGGGCGGCTTCGAGCAGGTCGCGGTTGTGGTCCCACTTGAGGTAGCCGATGCCGTACTCGTCCACGAGGGCGTGCAGGCGCTCGGCGATGTGGGCGTACGCCTCCGGGTTGGCGAGGTCGAGCACCTGCTGGTTGCGGGCGTTCGGCGCGGCGCGGTCGGGGGCGGCGAGCAGCCAGTCGGGGTGGGCGCGGGCGAGGTCGGAGTCGGGGTTGACCATCTCCGGTTCGACCCAGAGCCCGAACTCCATGCCGAGCGCCCGGACCCGCTCCACCAGGGGGTGGAGTCCGTCCGGCCACACCGCCGGGTCGACGGTCCAGTCGCCGAGGCCGGCGCTGTCGTCGCGGCGGCCCAGGAACCAGCCGTCGTCGAGGACGAAGCGTTCCACGCCGACCCGGGCGGCGCGCTTGGCCAGCTCGGTGAGCCGGTCGAGGCGGTGGTCGAAGTAGACCGCCTCCCAGGTGTTCAGCATCACCGGCCGCGGGCTGTGTGGGTGCGTGGGCCGGGCGCGCAGGTGCTGGTGCAGCCGGTCGGACAGCCCGTCCATGCCCTCGCCGGACCAGGCGAAGTAGGACCACGGGGTCTGGTAGGCCTCGCCGGCCGCAAGGCGGATCTCGCCGGGCGTGAGGAGTTCGCCCGCGCCGAGCACCGGGCGGTGTTCGGGCAGGAGTTCGGCGTAGTGAAGGTGGTTGCCGCTCCAGCCGGCGTGCGCGGCCCAGACCTGGCCGTGCCGGAAGCCGAAGCCGGGCTCGCCGACCAGGAACAGACCGGTCGCGTCGTGCCCGGTGCGGCCGCGACGGGACTCGCGGGCCGTCAACCCGTGGGCGAGCGGCCGCCGTTGCGGCTCGCGTTCGCGGGCCCAGCGGCCGGTGAAGTCGAGTACCTCGCCCGCCTGTTCGCCCACCGGGAGCAGGCAGGCGGCCGTGTCGAGGACGTAGACACCCGGGCCCTCGTTGGTGATCTCGTGCCGAAGCCGGACCACGCCGAACCGGTCCATCTCGGCCTCGGTCGCCACTGCCAGGCCCGCGGCCTCGTCGCGAGCCCGAGCCACGAGCCTGCCGCCCTCACCTGACGAGCCGCTCAGCGCGACCGGCTCGGTCAGCGTCAGGCGCAGATGGGGCGGCATGCCGTCCCGGTGCCCGGTGATGCCGGGGCGCCCGACCCAGCCGTCGACCTGCTGCGGGACCAGCCGCAGCCGCACCGGGGCGTCCACGGAGGCCACCGGCCAGGAGGGCCGGAGGCCGAGCAGCAACTGGTCGGTGTCGCCGAGGTCGCCGGGGTCGGCGCCCCAGTGCAGGACGACCGGCAGGCCGGGGCCCGAGACGTCCAGGATCAGGGCGGTCCCGGCCGCGCGGAGCACGGCCGGGACGGGGTTGTGCACTGTCATGCGTTCGTCTTCCGATGGGGAGTGATCACAGGCCGATGACGTTCAGCTCGGCACACGAGGTCCAGGGGTTGCCGTTGACCTCGGACAGTGCCCGGAAGCGGACGTAACGGCCGTTGGTAGCAGTGAAGTTGACGGTCTTCAGAGTGCTGTCCTTGGCGAACGTACCAGTGGCCACCGGGTTTCCCCAGGTGACGCCGTCGGCGCTGACGTAGAACTCGTACTTCCCGACCCAGCCGTTCTGCGGGCCGTCCTGGCGGGGCAGGTAGCTGAAGCCCGAGACGGTGTGCGAGGCCTTCATGTCGAGCTGGATCTCGTGCGGGCACGCCGGAGCGGGGGAACTGCCCGTCCACTGGGTGTGCCAGAAGGTGGCCATGGAGCCGTCCAGCACGTTGCTCGCCGGATCGTTCTCCGCCGTCAGCTCCTGGCTGTCCGCGTACGCCACGGTCCAGCCGGTGCGCGGCAGGATGTGCGGGCCGCCGCCGTTGAGCTGCACGTTGAAGTGGGCGGTGCCGTTCATGGTGAGGGTCAGCACCAGGGTCTTGGTCGTAGGGTCCCAGATCTGGTTCTGGGTGTACGGGCGGGACATGCCCGGGTACTCGTCGAAGGCGATGTTCGGCTTGCCACCGTTCCAGGTGCCGACGACGGTGATGGTGACGTTGCGGACGTCCCGCGCGCTCCGGTCCGGGAGGGTCTTGCCGCCGACGGTGGTGATCGAGCCGTCTGCGTTCACGACGGGGTTGCCGGCGGAGTCCAGCTTCGGCGCCATGTAGTTCTGGCCGAAGGCGAGGGTGGTGGCCTGGTCGGTGACCAGCGAGAGCGCGTTGGTCAGGTCGAGGCGGTAGTTGAAGACGTGGAAGCCCAGGTTGGACGGGTTCTCCTGGACGATGACGTTGGTGTGCTCGTCCGAGCTGATCGTCACCGAGGCGGTGGGGACGTTGGTGGGGGAGAACACCACGGCGGACTTCTGCTGCACGTCCATCGCGGGGCTGGTGTAGTACCACTGCTTCTGCGCGCCGTCGGAGCGCACCAGCCAGCCGTTTCCGGCGCTCGCGAAGCCGGGGAACAGGCCGTCGTAGTAGCCGGCCGGCTTCGGCGTGGTCACGGTGGTGAAGGCGGCGAGGTCGGCGGCGGGCATCGTGGTGGGGACCAGCGAGAGCATGCCGTACCGGCCGTCGACGGCCATGGCGTTGTTGAGCGACTGAATCCAGCCCGGCGTGGTGAAGTTGGCGATGCCCTTGGCCAGCACCTGCTGCTGGCCGGCGACCTCGGCGCGGGTGGGGATGGTGATCCAGCCGTTGAGTACACCGCGCAGCAGCGGGTAGACGCCGAACTGCGCGCCCGCGTAGCGGTGGCCGAGCGCGCCGTTGGTGAAGTACGAGGCCTCGGACAGGAAACAGGTCGCGCCCTGCGAGAGGTCCCGGACGATCGACTGCACCTGGAGGCCCTGCGGGTACTGCAGGATGAACTTCCAGTCCTGGTAGCCCGAGCCGCCCGGGAAGACGCCCCGGCTGTCCAGGCCCCACTTCCACCAGTCCGTCGAGGAACCCCAGTTGCCGATGTAGCCGGTCAGCCACAGGCCCTTGATCAGCGCGTCGGTGCTGGTGGTCGCGAACGACTCCTTGTTCATGAACACCAGGTTCGCCGCGTTCGCCTTCATCGTCGGCAGGAACGCGGAGTTGTTCTGCATGTAGTCCAACATCATTCCGTCGGTGCCGAAGATGTTGGTGTCGGTCCAGAAGAAGAACATGCCCAGCTGACCGGCCACGTTGAACAGGCTGATCAGGTAGTTGCTCAGGTCCGGGCCGTTGTAGAGCTCGGCGGCGTTGAACCCCTTGAAGGTCTTCGGGTGGGTCTGGGCCCAGGTCTGCCACTGGCTCACCGGGATCAGCTCGGTGTTGCCGGTCTCACCGTTGGCGACCTGCGCGAGGACCGGGATGCCGGCGGCCTCGGCCGCATCCAGCTGGGACTGGATCCAGCCGGTCGTGGCCGGAACGTTGCGGAGGTGGTTGTCGCCGATGAGGTTGATGTAGGCGTACGGCTTGAGCCAGGCCGGGACGGTGTCCCACAGCTGGGCGAGGGTCCCCTGGTAGGGGGCGTCGCTCTGGCCGAAGTTGATCAGGTGAGCCGGGTGGGTCGCGTCGATCACGGCGCGCATGGGGGTGCCGGTGGCCGCTTGCGCCGTGCCACCGAGGCCGAAGGCGCCGAGCACGGCGGGCGTGGCCGCACCGGCGCCGATGGCCGCGATCGTGCTGAGGAAGCGCCGACGGGTGGGGCCGTCGGTCATGGCGTCGTGCGGTCCGGACAGGGCGTCGTCTGGGTTCGCCACGGCTGTACTCCTGGGGGTGCGCGGTCCGCCATTGGGCCGCAGGGGGTGGGGAAGCGAACGGTAGGCGACCCCGGCCGGTGAGGGAAAGCGATTCGGAGGGGGGGACGGCCGGACTTCATAACCGATGGCAATACGCGTCTGCGCAGGCACGTCCGGTTATGGTGCGGGGTTTCGAAAGCTCGTGTGGAATCCTTTCGGAATCGTTGCGCGACCTGCGGCCTTGACCTACGGTCCTCGCAGCCGGTTACGAAACACGGATTCGAAACGGGCCTGCAATACCCGTGTCACACGCCCTGGAGAATGGAGGAGACCGTGACCGCGTCCGCGTTCGACGGCGACCCTTCCCCCAGGTCGACGACGGCCGCCTGTGCGGCCGCGCTGCGTGGTCTCGGCGAGGCGACGCTCACCCAGCTCGCGACCGCCACCGGGCTGTCCCGGCCTACGGTCAAGGAACGGCTGGCGGAGCTCCCCGAACTGGTCGAGGTCACCACCGGCGCGTCGCACGGGAAGTCGCCCACGCCCAGCGGCGGCCGACCGGCCTCGCGCTTCCGCTTCCGCAGCGAGCACGGCTTCGTGATCGGCGCGGAGATCGCCAAGCACACCGAGCGGATCATCGTCTGTGACATCGGCGGACGGATCCTGCACATCGGCGAACACCACGAACCGCAGCCGCTGCCAGGCCACGAGCGGATCGTCGGCCTGCGGGAGCGGCTGGGCCGCCTGGTAGCCCGGCTGCGCACCACCCACGGCAGCTGGCTCGGCCTCGGCGTCGCGCTGACCGGCGGCATCGGTCCCGACGGCCGGATCAGCTACTCGCCGCACCACCCCGACCTGCAGGGCCGTTCACCGGCCGAGGCAGGGCTGGCGTTCGGCGAGGTCCCGGTGATCGTGGAGCACGACCTGAACGCGGCCGCCGTCGCCGAGCACTGGTACGGAGCCGCGCGCGGCGCCGACACCTTCGCCCTGGTGCTCGCCTGGCACCAGGTGGCGGCCGGCATCGTCCTGGACGGCCGGATCCACCGCGGCAGCCGGAACATGGCCGGCGAGCTGAACCTGATCGACGACGGCCCGGAAACCCCCGCACACTGGGCCGAACTGGAATCCTTCCTCCCCGTCCTGGAAGCCGCCGACCGCGGCGACCAGGACAGCCAAGCGGAACTCGACCGCTTCGCCGACCGGGCCGCGCGGCAGATCGCCTACCTGACCCTGGCGATCGACCCGCAGCTGATCGTGCTCGGCGGCCCCGTGGCCGGCCGGCGCGCGCTCACCGACCGGATCGACGCGCGACTGACGACCCTGCTCCGGCGCGCCTATCCGCTGGACCTGGCCGTCACCCAGTTCCCGGTCTTCGGCCCCTCCCTCGGCGTCCTGCAGACGGCACTGAGCAGCACCTTCGACACCCTGCTCGGCGACCCGGCCTTCCCCGCCCGGATCGACATCGGCCCGCTGCTCACGGCCTTAGCCGACCGCCGCCGCCGGGTGCCCCAGCCCGCCGGCGCCTAGCGGCACCCGGCCGCCCCCGCTCTTCCTCACCTCCACCCACCCGAGAGGAACCCCGTCATGCCCAGAATCAGAATCGCCGCCGCGATCGGGACCACGGCGATGGTGGCCGCAGCCCTCACCGGCTGCTCCAGCTCCAGCCAGTCCGAGGGCTCCGGACACGCCACCATCACCTACATGCTCCCCACCTCCTGGGCGAACGTGCCGGGCTTCCAGGACAACGTCCACGCGTGGGAGAAGCAGACCGGCAACACCGTCAAGCTCACCCCGGTGCCGGATGCCAACTACGACTCGCTGGTGCAGGCCCGCCTGGCGGCCAAGAGCGGCGTGGACATCTTCGCCGGCCAGGACACCGTCAAGGACAAGGCCGCCCTGATGCAGCCGGCCACCGGCCCGTGGATCGAGCGGCTCACCCCGGACGTCCGCAAGGCGATCACCGCCCCCGACGGCACGGTCTGGGGCACCCCGAGCGCCGACGGCCTGAACGCCACCGGCGTCATCTACAACAAGGACGTGTTCACCAAGGCGGGCGTCACCGCGCCGCCCACCACGCTGGCCGAGTTCGAGGCCGACCTGGAGAAGGTCAAGGCCACCGGCGCCACGCCGCTGTACGTCAGCGGCAAGGACGGGTGGACGCTGCTCCAGCACCGCAGCGCCGTCAACGCGAACTTCGTGGGCGCCGACCCGCAGCTCGCCGCCAAGCTCGACGCCAACCAGAGCAAGTGGGCCGACATCCCCGGCTTCACCCCGGAGTACCAGGCCCTCGCGGACTGGGTCGGCCATGGGCTGACCAACCCTGACGCGCTGACCGCCACCTACGACTCCGCCACCGCCGCCCTCGCGAACGGCAAGGCCGGTGCGATCGTCAACGGCACCTGGGCGCTCGCCGCCGTCGCCAAGGTCAACCCCTCGGCGCACCTGGGCTTCTTCCTCCTGCCGTCGGCGGACGGCAAGACCACGCTCGGGCTCCAGAAGCCCAACCTGCTCAAGGTCGCCAAGTTCTCCAAGGTCGCCCCGCAGGCCCAGGACTTCCTGAACTTCATGGTCGACCAGCCGCAGGCCCAGAAGTTCATGGACGCGAACCCCGGCGTCTCCGCCTTCACCGACGTCAAGGCGGCCAATGCCTCCGACGGCGTCGCCGACCTGCAGAAGCTCGTCGACCAGGGCGGCTCCGTCGTCCCCTTCGACCAGCAGTCGGCGATCCCGCAGCCGCAGGACGACATCATCGCCGCCTACCAGCAGCTGATCGGCAAGCAGACCGACACCGCGAAGTTCGCCGACCAGGTGCAGAAGGCCTGGCAGAGCGCGGGCGCCAAGGCCGGCACCGCCGGCTTCTGACACGAGCGGATACGAACCCATGAGCATCGCTGCCCCCAGGCGGCAGAAGGCGGAGACCGGCCGAGCCGCCAAGGCGGCCGGCCGGTCCCGCCAGGGCGTGGACCGCGTCTACCCCTACACGTACCTCGTCCCGGCAGTCGTGGTCTTCACGGTCTTCTTCCTGCTGCCGGCGTTCTTCGGGATGTACCTGTCCCTCACCGACGCCTCGACCTACGTGCCCGACACCAACTTCGTCGGCCTGGCCAACTATCGCCTGCTGTTCGGCGACGGAACGGCCCTCTGGAACGCCACCGCCAACCAGTTCGTCTACGCGGCCTGCGTGACGGTCGGCAAGACCGTCCTCGGAATCGCGATCGCCTTCCTGCTCAACCGGGCGTTCCGCGGCAGCAAGGTCCTGCGCGTGGTGGTCTACCTGCCGATCATGTTCTCCACCATCGTGGTCGGCCTGCTCTTCAACTACCTGCTCAAGTCCGACGGCCCGGTCAACGCCCTGCTGAAGCCCTTCGGGCTCGCCAACGACTGGTTCGGCAGTTTCGACCTCGCGCTCTACAGCGTCACCGCCGTCGACGTCTGGATGGGCGTGGGCTGGACGGTGGTCCTGGTGCTGGCCGCACTCCAGGCTGTGCCGACCGAGCTGATCGAGAGCGCCGAGCTCGACGGTGCCAGGCCCTGGCAGGTGGTGCGGCACATCAAGCTCCCGTACATCCGCCACGCGGTCAACCTGGCGGCACTGATCACCTTCATCACCGGCATGAAGGGCTTCGACCTGATCTACGCCACCACCGGCGGCGGCCCCGGCACCGCGACCGAGGTGCTCACCTCCTACGTCTACAAGCAGCTCAACACCGGCTCGCTGGGCTACGCCGCCGCCGTCAACGTCTTCCAGTTCGTCCTGATCACCGTCATCGCGCTGGTCATCAACCGCTTCGTACGCAGGATGGAGGCGACGCCGTGACCCGGCAGCGCAACCGGCGCCGGCCCGGCGGCATCCTGGCCGCCGTGGCCACGTACGCCACGGCCGTCCTCATCGCCCTGGTGTTCCTGGCCCCGCTGGCCCTGGTCCTGCTGACCAGCGTCAAGGGCGCCGCGGACTCCCAGACCATGAGCTTCTCGCTGCCCAGCAGCTGGCACTTCGACAACTACCTGACCGTCATCCGCACCGGCAACGCCCTCCAGGCACTCGGGAACAGCGTGCTGATCTCGGCGGCGGTGACCGCGGTCACCGTCCTGGTGTGTTCGCTGGCCGCCTTCGTCATCGCCCGGCGACCGGGCCGGGTGACGGGAGGCGTCTACAGCTACCTGCTCACCGGACTCATCGCACCCTTCGCCTTCATTCCGGCGATCCGGCTGCTCCAGGAGATCGGCCTCGGCGGCTCCTACCTGGGACTGATCCTCACCGATGTCGCCGTGCAGATCCCGTTCATCACCCTGATCTACGTCGGCTTCATTCGGCAGCTGCCGAAGGAGATCGACGAGGCCGCCATGCTGGACGGCGCGGGTTCGCTGCGGATGTTCTTCACGATCATCTTCCCGCTGCTGCGGCCGGTCAGCTCGACCGCGCTGATCCTGGTCTTCACCTACGCCTGGAACGAGTTCCAGAACGTGCTCTTCCTGATCCCCGACGCCGACCGATGGACCCTGCCCATGACCGTCTTCACCTTCCAGTCCACGCACAGCTTCGACTACGGGCTGGTCTGTGCCGACCTGGTTCTCACCATGGTGCCGGTGGTCGCGGTGTACCTCACCGCGCAGAAGTACATCGTCAACGGCATGGTCGCGGGAGCGGTGAAGGCATGAGTGAGACGACCATCGGCCACAAGGGCCTGCCGATCGAGGTGCCGGCGCGGTTCGAGCGCTCGGACTGGTTCCGCCGCGACCGCTTCGGCATGTTCATCCACTGGGGCCCCTACGCCGTCCCGGCCCGCGGTGAATGGGTCCGCTCGCACGAGCAGATCGGCATCGAGGACTACCGGTTCGCCGTTGACGGCTTCGGTGCCGAGGACTACGACCCGCACGCCTGGGCAGCCCTCGCCGAGGCCGCCGGCATGAAGTATGCGGTGCTGACCGCCAAGCACCACGACGGGTTCTGCCTGTTCGACTCGGCGCTCACCGAGTACGGCAGCATGCACAACGGCATCGGCCGCGACCTGGTCCGCGAGTTCCTCGACGCCTTCCGCGCCCGCGGCATCAAGGTCGGCCTCTATTACTCGCTCCTCGACTGGCACCGCCCCGACTACCCGCACTACGGCGACCTCATCCACCCCGAGCGCGAGAACCCCGCCTTCGCCGACCACCGGCCCGACCTGGAGTCGTACCGGGCCTACATGCACGGCCAGATCCGGGAGCTGTGTACCAGCTACGGGCAGTTGGACATCCTCTGGTTCGACTTCTCCTACGAGGGCATGGGCCCGCAGGAGTGGGGCGCGCAGGAACTGATCGAGATGGTCCGAGAGCTGCAGCCGACCGCGCTCATCGACAACCGGCTGGAAGCCGATGGCGGCGGCCCCGGCTCCATCGTGACCGACGCGCCCACCGACTACAGCGGCGACTTCGCCTCCCCCGAGCAGCTGATCCCGGTCGACGGCATCCGCGCCGAGGACGGCAGCCCCGTGCCGTGGGAAGCCTGCATCACGATCAACAACAACTGGGGCTACACCGCCGGCGACGACCTGTGGAAGAGCCCCGGGCAGCTGATCACCAAGCTCGTGGAGTGCGTGGCCAAGGGCGGCAACCTGCTACTCAACGTCGGACCCGACCCGCGGGGCCGGATCCAACCCGAGGCCGTCGAGCGACTTCAGGCGATCGGCGCCTGGCTCGCCGCCAACGGCGAATCCGTCCACGGCGCGGGTCCCGCCGGCCTGGAAACCCCGGAATGGGGCTACTACACCCGCAACGGGAACACCCTGTACGCCCACGTCCTGCGCCCGCCGATCGGACCGCTCGCCCTGACCGGCGGACTCCTTCCGAAGGACATCGGCAGGATCACGCTGCTC
Organism: Streptomyces sp. LS1784; assembly: GCF_020103755.1. GTDB lineage: Bacteria > Actinomycetota > Actinomycetes > Streptomycetales > Streptomycetaceae > Kitasatospora. Next base: position 13,329 of record NZ_JAHSQD010000017.1, on the reverse strand, counting down.
GCCGACGGCCGCGAACTCCAGCTGTGCGACGCCTGGGTGATCAAGTCCTACCCCGACATCCCGTTCGTCCAGTTCGGCGAGATCGGCCATTTCACCTACCCGCTGCCGGACCCGACCGACACCGTCGTGAAGATCGAGCTCGTCGACGCACCGAGCGCCGCGCACCCCGCGTAGCCTCCCGGAACCGAATGCACGCAACCATGAAGAAGACCGCCACCAAGCTCGCCGACGGCCGCGAGATCCTCTACTTCGACGCGGACGACACCGCGCTCCGAGACACGACGGACCCGCGCCCGCTCGAACCCACCACCGCACTGTCCGAGATCCGCCGCGACCCGGCCACCGGCGACTGGGTCACCATCGCCGCCCACCGCCAGGGCCGCACCTACCACCCACCGGCCGACCAGTGCCCGCTCTGCCCGTCCCGCGACGGATGGGCGACCGAAATCCCCGCCGACGCCTACGAAGTGGCGGTCTTCGAGAACCGCTTCCCCTCGCTGGCCTTCGACGCCGCCGCCCACGTCGGCCGCTCCGACGCCCCGCTCCGCACCAGCGCACCCGCCGCCGGACGATGCGAGGTGGTCTGCTTCACCTCCGACCACACAGCGAGCTTCGCCGATCTCACCCCGGCGCAGGCCCGCCTCGTCCTGGACGCCTGGACCGACCGCACCGCGGACCTCGCCACGCGCCCCGGCATCCAGCAGGTCTACTGCTTCGAGAACCGCGGCGCCGAGATCGGCGTCACCCTCGCCCACCCGCACGGCCAGATCTACGCCCTCCCCTTCGTCACCCCTCGCACCGAGCGCATGATCACCGCGGCGGCCGATCACCGCGCCCGCACCGGCGGCAACCTCTTCGAGGACCTGCTCGCCGCCGAACGCGCCGACGGCGCGCGGGTCGTCCTGGCCGGCGAACACTGGACGGCCTTCGTCCCCTTCGCCGCCCGCTGGCCCTACGAGGTCCACCTCTACCCGCACCGCCGGGTAGCCGACCTGACCCACCTCGACGAGGCCGAACGCGCCGAGTTCCCCACCCTGTACCTGGAACTGCTGCGCCGCTTCGACCGGCTCTTCGGAGGTGGCCCGACCCCGTACATCTCCGCCTGGCACCAGGCACCCGCCGCGAGCGGACACGAACTGGCCCTGCACCTGGAGCTGTTCACCGTCCGCCGCACCGCCGACAAGCTCAAGTACCTGGCCGGCGTCGAATCCGGCATGGACGCCTTCGTCAACGACGTGGCACCGGAGACCGCCGCCGAGCGCCTGCGCGAGGTCGCCACCACCCATGGCTGAGCACACGTCACCTCACGAGAGACACCCGGAACACCCCGTGACACACCACTTCCAGTCCGTCTTCGGCACCGAGCCCGAGGGCGTCTGGGCGGCACCCGGCCGGATCAACCTGATCGGCGAGCACACCGACTACAACGACGGCTTCGTGCTTCCGCTCGCCATCCCGCAGCACACCAGTGTCGCGGTCCGACGCCGATCCGACGACCTGCTGCGCCTGCACAGCCGGCAGGCCGACGGGCCTACCGTCGAGCTGCGGGTGGCCGACCTGGCACCCGGCAGCGTCACCGGCTGGGCCAAGTACCTGGCGGCCGTCGTGTGGGCGCTGCGCGAGGACGGGCACCTGATCGGCGGTGCGGATCTGCACATCGACAGCGACGTGCCCGCCGGTGCCGGGCTGTCCTCCTCGGCGGCGCTCGAATGCGCGGTCGCCACGGCGTACAACGACCTCAACGGACTGGGTCTCTCCAGGACGGAGCTGGCTCTGGTGGCGCAGCGCGCCGAGAACGAGTTCGTCGGCGTCCCCTGCGGCGTCATGGACCAGATGGCCAGCATGTGCTGCACAGCGGACGCCGCGCTGTTCCTCGACACCCGCGATCTCGGCTCCCGACAGGTCCCGCTGGCACTCGACGGCCTCCGGCTGCTGGTGATCGACACCCGGGTCAAGCACGACCTGGCCGACGGTGCCTACGCCAAGCTGCGCGCAGGCTGCGAGCGGGCCGCCGAGGCGCTCGGCGTCCTCACCCTGCGGGACCTTCCGTCGAGCGGATTGGCCGAGGCTCTCGACCGGCTGCCGGCCGAGCTCCGGCCGTTGGTGCGGCACGTGGTGACCGAAAACGCCCGGGTCGAACAGGCAGTCGCCCTGCTGAGCGCCGGAGACCCGGCCGGACTCGGTCCGATCCTCACCGCCGGGCATGCCTCGCTCCGCGACGACTACCGGGTCTCGTGCCCCGAGACCGACCTCGCCGCCGCCACCGCCGAGGCAGCCGGCGCGCTCGGCGCCCGCATGACCGGCGGCGGCTTCGGCGGCTCCGTCATCGCCCTGGTGTCGGAGGTGATGGTCGGCAGCGTCCGCGAGGCCGTCCTCTCCGCATTCGCGCGAGCCGGCCACCGCACGCCGCGCACCTTCGTCGCCACCGCCTCCGCCGGAGCCCGCCGGCTCGCCTGATGCCGCACCAGTCGGTTCGGGTGTCGACCCCAACGGGGATGTCAGGCCAGTCGGCGTGTCGTTCAGGCTGTCCGAGAGCTGGTCTCCGTCAGAGCCGGGGCCGTTGAGGATTCGAAGGTGGTCAAGACCTCGGTGCTCCGTGGGCAGGGAAGCGGGTTGGCGGTCCGCGGACGGGCGCGGCTGGGCGCGGGAACGGTGGGTGTCGGTCACTGCTGCGGCAGCGCGAGCAGTCGGTTGTGCAGGCGTTCCATGTCGCGGCTGCTGCTCAGGTTCCGGTACTGGTCCTGGCTGGCGGAGTACCAGTTGGCTTCGACCTCGGGCAGCCCGCGACGTTCGGCGGCCTGCCCGAGGTACTCGGTGGCGTGGGCCGTCCGGTGGTGGTGGCCGAGGTGTGCGAATTCCTGCAGGGCGATGTTGATGCTGCCGGCCGCGAGGTCGTGCTGGCCGGCGAGGGACTGGGCTTTCCCAGGAAGACCTTCGCCCGGGCGACGTTCAGTGGGTCGGGCGGGGTGAGCGATTCGAGGTCGGCGAGGGCCTGCTGGAGCAGCGGGAGCGCGAGGTCGGTGTTGCCCTGGCGGGCGGCGGTGGAGCCGAGGAGGATCTCGTCGAGGTCGGCACCGCGCCGGTCGTCGAGGTCGGCGTAGAGCGTGATCGTGCGGGTGAGTTCGGGCTCGGCGGCGGCGTACCGCTCGGTCTCAGGAGGTCCTCCGATGAGCCGACCGCTTGGCGCACTCCGCAGAGGGATCACCGCGTTGACGGCCGTGGGACTGGGCCTTGCCAGCGCCGTCGCGATCACACCAGCAGCAGCCTTGGCGACAACAACAGCTCAGACCCGGCGTCCGGGTGCTCAGTCGGCATGAGGCGCCAAGCGCACTTGATCACTTCCGCTCCGCTCACTGCCTGGGGCCATAGGTGTTCAGGAACAGCACGGGGCCGCCCGGATCGGCTGTCAGCGCGGCGGCGAACGCCTTGGCGGTGTACACGGGGTCCAGCCGCAGCCCGGTGGCCGCGGCGATGTCCGAGGCGGCGGCGGCTTCGGAGGTGGGGTGGCCGTATCCGTTGCCCAGGTAGGCGCGGGTCGAGGCGAGCCGCAGCGGTGGAAGGTCGAATGCCGCTCCGCGCTTGCGCAGCACGGTCGCGGTCCGGTCGGCGAGCCGGGTCAGATCGCTCGCGGCGAGCGGCAGGGTGTCGTTGACCACGACCCCGAGCACCCGCGACCGCAGTCCGGCCAGTGCACAGCCCAGGGCCAGACCCGCGGCGGTGCCGCCCGAGCCGACGGCGGTGACGATGTTCCGGGGTTCCGGCAGTTCGCCCGCCCGCACTTGCTCCCCGAGTTCCAGTCCCGCCTCGACGTAGCCGAGCACGCCGATCGGTGCGGAGCCGCCGGCGGGCAGGTAGTAGGGCAGCCGAAGTCCGTGACTGTGTCGCAGGAACAGCCACGGTGCGGCCGCGATCGTCAACGGCTTGGTGCGGGTGAGGTGAATGGTCGCGCCGGACGACCGCAGCCTGCGCATCTGCTCGCGCACATGTCCGTCCTCGGGCTGGTCGATGAGAGCGAGGACGGTGTCGATGCCGAGCTCCCGCCCGTACAGCGCCGCCGCCAGGCCCCAGTTCGTCCCGGTCGCACCGACGGTCAGCACGGTGCGCGCTCCGCGCTGACGCACCTCGGGTAGCAGCCACTCCAGCTTGCGGACCTTGTTGCCGCCCCAGCCGCCCGAGCCGTAGCCGCTCTCGTCCTTGCATCACAAGTCGTTCCGGGCGGTCCCGGTGAGCCGGCGTACGGGCGTCGGCCCCTCCCCGAGCCGGAGGAAAGGCAGTGTGCGCTCCAGCTCGGGCCAGCGCCTGTGCAGCAGTGTCGTGTTCATACCTCTCCCAGCACGCGACGGACATGGGCGTTCGCGAACCGCCCCTCGGGGTCGAGCCGCCGGCGCACCGCCGCGAAGCTGTCCCATTCGGGGTAGCGCGGGCGCAGTGTCTGCGCGGTCTGGAAGTGCTGCTTGCCCCAGTGCGGCCGACCGCCGAAGGAGTCGAAGATCGCCTCGGCGGCCCGGAAGTACGGCTTCCAGTCCAGCTTGTGGTACTGGTGCAGCGCGATGTAGCAGGTCTCGCGTCCGCCCGCCGGAGACAGGTAGGCGTCGTCGGGGGCGACCCAGCGCACCTCGATCGGGAAGCTCACCTCGAACTCCGGACGCCGCGCCAGCTCCCGCACCGCCCGCACCGCCTCGGCGGTGTGCCGACGCGGGATGGCGTACTCCATCTCCACGAACCGCACACGCAGCGGCGTGGTGAAGATCCGGTCGGAGCGGTCGATCCGGTGCGAGGAGCCCGCGAGTCGAGAACCCAGGCGCTGCAGCGGGCCGTTGGCCCGGGGAGCGAATCTGCCGATCTCGCACACGGTGCGCAACGCGTGGTTCTGCAGGAGTTCGTCCTCGACCCATTCGCGGGCGCGGGAGAGCGGCCGCGGCTCGAGGTCGGTCCGGTTGCGGGCGGACGTCATCGCCAGCGGGCTGTGCCCGAAGGTGAACAGCTGGAAGTGGTCGTTCACCGCCAGCAGTTCGTCAAGGTTGCCGAGCATCTCCTCGACCGCCATCAGCCGGTCGACCGCCTCCAGCGTGAACGCGGGTACCGCCTGGATCGTGACCGCGGTGACCACGCCGAGGGCGCCGATGCCGACCCGCGCTGCACGCCAGATGTCCGGTTCCTGTTCGGCGTTGACCTCGATCGTGGTGCCGTCGGCGGTGACCAGTTCGATGGAGTGCAGGGCGGCTGAGAGGTTCCGCAGGCGTGCGCCGGTTCCGTGGGTCCCGGTGGCGGTCGCGCCGGCGATCGACTGCGCGTCGATGTCGCCGAGGTTGGGGAAGGCCAGACCGTTCTCGGCCATCACCTGATTCAGTTCGCGCAGCGTGATGCCGGCTTCGACCCTGATCCGACGCGTGGTGTGGTCGACGTCCAGGACGCGGTTGCAGTGTCGCAGCGACAGCAGCGTGCCGTCGGTGACGACCGCATCGGTGAACGAGTGCCCTGCTCCGGCGACGCGCACCACGTGACCGGCCGCGGCCGCGCGCACCACGGCCTGTGCCACGTCCGCTCTCGTCGCGGGGTCGGCCAGGACTGCCGGCTGGCACGTCTGGCTGCCTGCCCAGTTACGCCACATCGGGAGCAGTTCCGATCAGGCCGGTGGCACCCGTGCGCGCTGAGGGGGCGCCGAGGTTCGTTCTCCGCATGCGCCGATCGTAGGAGCGTGGCACGCGACCGCGGAAACACTCAGTTCGCGCGAATTCACTCACTCCGGCTGTGGATCAGGCCGGTGCCCGGCGGCAGTACCCGATCGTTCATGTCCGGACACTCCAGCGCCTTCACGGCCTTCGGGTTCGTGTCGCGGACCGCACATGCGGCGTCGGCGAACGAGCGGACCAGGTCGGTCTCGTGATCGGCGCGCCAGCCGACGGCCAGCTCGCTGCCGCGCACGTCGGCGAGCGGCACCAGGGCCACCCCGACCGCAGGCATCCACCGTACCGACGCCACGGTGACGACGCACCCCATCCCGGCTCCGACGCACTGCGTCTCCTCGAGCACCGACGCGGCCGCGCCCACGAACTTCGTCGGCGTGCCGTTGCGGTGCTCGGCCAGCGACCAGAAGTCGATCCAGGCCGGATCGGCACAGACGTGTCCGATGATCGGCTCGTGCACCAGCTCGGCCACGGTGAGCACGCCGCGTTCGGCCAGCCGGTGCGAGGCCGGCAGCATCACCACCCGGGGCTCGACGAACAGCGTTTCGCTGCGCAGCCAGCCTCCACCGGTGATCGGCAGCCGCAGGTAAGCGATATCGACGGACCCGTCAGCGAGCCCGGCGGACGGGTCGGCGTAGCTGTAGGTCTTGAGGTTGATCCGTACGTCCGGATGACGTGCGCGGAAGTCGGCGAGAACCGCTTCGGTGAGGGTCAGCGCCCCGCCTTCGCCGGTGCCTATCGTCAGCACACCGGATGCGTCGGCCTCGATCCGCCGGGCTTCGCGGACGGAGCGGTCGAGCGTCGCCAGTGCCGACCTCGCGTCGTCGAGGAACGCCGCGCCCGCCGACGTCAGCTCGACGCTCCGGGTGGTCCGCCGGAACAGCGTCACGCCGAGGGCCTGCTCCAGCTGTCTGATCTGAGCGCTCAGCGACTGCTGCGCGAGATGCAGTCGCCCGGCCGCGCGGGTGAAGTTCAGCTCCTCGGCGACCGCGACGAAATAGCGCAACTGCCTGGTGTTGATGTCCATGGCACGAGAGTGGCTTTCTAAGGCGATGACGATCCGCTCCGCCCCATCAGCCGGCGGATGCTCAGATGGTAGGCCGTCCCGACACCCCTCGCCCCGGCCGGTCCGGGCCTTCCTGCGTCCGCTCCGGGCTTCGGGCACCTTGAGCGGGGAATCTGGCGCAGGCGGCGCGCACCTTCGGTGAGACTGGAGGTCATCACCGAGGTCCGCACCCGCTACCTCGGCGCCGAGTGCCGCGCCGGCTCCGGCGCCTACCGCCACCCCAAGGAACGCCACCAGGACGTCGTCGCCCGCTCGCCCTTCGCGACGATCGAGATCGCCCGCTGGGACCGCACCCTCACCCGAACCCTGGACGAGGTCGTCGGCCTGCAGTTCTCCTACAGCTACAGCAGCCCCGCCCAACTCGGCGACCAGAAAGACGCCTTCGAACGCGACCTGCGCGAAGCCCTGACCTCGTTCAGCCCCGAAGGACGCTTCGACGAACTCATCCGAACCGAAGCGATCACCGCCACCCGACCCTGAACCGGCGCCGGGAACCAGAGCGAACGAGATGGGGGCAGGGGTGAGGCGAGCGTGCACGCTCGCCTCACCCCCACCGGCCTACTTAGCGGCTGGCACCAGCACCCTCACCAGTGCCAGGACTTGCCGAGTGCTCGCCAGGACGAACTTCCTCGTCGCTGCCGAGGGGATGAACATGGCGATCAAGAGCATGAGGCTCATCACCGCCACCGCGACGGTCACCGGCACCGCGAGCGCGAGCCGGGCCCACACGCTGAAAGGAACCGTCACCGGCACCCCCCGGACGACGAGGCCGGGGCGTCAAGTCCATTGCCGGATAAGGTCTTATGAGCTATGGTCAATACCAAGCGAACCTTCCCTGTCAAGCTCGGCGGGATGAAGGAACGGACGGCTCCCGCTGGAACGGGGGCCGTCGGCGTTTTGGGCCGACGGTGGTGCAGTCCGCTCGCTCTTGAGCCTAGAACACCCTCTGCCGCACCACGGTTCCGCGGCCCCAGAGCTGCAATCACGGATTTGACAAGAGGGGAACGAAACCCCGCCATCCGAGGTTTAGGCGGCGCCAAGCCCCGCGGTGAGCGCGACGGCATCGTGAACTGCGGCATCACACCCAGCTATCGTTCTTCAGGAACCCTTGCACGAGCCTGAGTTGACGCAGATATGTGTCCGGATCGCGCCTCTCTCAAGCGGGCACTTGTCAGCTAAAACTGACATCCATGGGAGAGCGACACCGCTGGAACGGCCCGTCCCACTTCGACGGCACGCCCAAGACCTTCGGCGACGGGCTTGAGCTGGCGCCGGCAGTCCAGGCTCTTCGCGAAGCGGTCCACAGGCTTCGAGAACTCGTCCCCAGGCCGCCCGGCGACCCGGCCGAGGAACTGCTGGACGCCTTGAGCCGACTGGCGGCGATCGAGAAGGCCGTGGACGCCGAGAGGGTCCTGCTCCTGGCCGAAGCCAACTACCGCGGGGCTACGTGGCAACAGATGGCCCAGACCTGCCGAGTCCGACGCCAATCACTGCACAAGCGCTACGCGGACCGCGTCCTACGCGTCATTGGCATCTGCTCGGACACCAATCCGGAGAAGCCACTGCGGCTGATCATGGAGCTCTACCCCAACACGTTCAACCACCTGGTCGCGCTGGGCCTGGTCAACCCCGAGCCGTCCACCGCCGACGGACGGCACCGCCTGGCCTTCCGCAGGCACACCCATGCCATTGCCGTCGCCCAGCAGCAGAACGCGCCGCAGACGGAGTACGACAAGAGCCGACACGATCCCCAACGGCAACCGAGGAAGACCGCTGACGGAGGAACCCCGCCCCCGCATCGGGCCGCAACAAAGGCCGCTCGCCGCTCGACGCGGGACTGAATTTTCCCTTCAGCGCCGTTCCCCACCCTTGGAAACCGGCGAAGACTGGAAACGTCTCCTTGATCGACGGGCGCCAGGCCAGGCGGGTGCCGGCGTACACCCGAACGTGCACCGGTCGGTACAACGCAGAGCGCACCGCCTTCACCGGGCATCACACAGCGATCGGAGAAGCGCCCTGACTTTGGGCCATCGACAGCAGCAGAGAGGCTGGGACTGTGGTGGCGTCGAAGGTCTCGGTCCAGCCCCCGGCGGGCATCTGTGTGGGCGTTAGGAAACCCTGCTTCTTCCGTCGTCCCTCCGGACGGAGCGCGTTGATCACCGCCTGCTCGACCTCACGGGCCTCCCTGCCAGTGGCGAATGGCAGCTTGGAGATGACCTTCCAGTCGTCGTTCTCGAAGCGGGCCACGCGGTCTTCCTGGGTGTACTGGCCAGTGATGCCGATCTTCGACGCCCCGTAGAGCGGGTGGTCGAGGACGTACAGCCAGGCGGGTGCCTCCGGGTCGAGGCCGTACTTCGCGCAGAACTCGCAGCACTCGCCTCGGGTGCGGACGTTGTTGAGGTTGGGGCTGACGAGCTGGCCGCATTCGCTGTGGAGGGAGAGCCACGGCGAGGCGACGTCCTTGAACAGCTCCACGGGCTTGAATCCGGCCGACTTCATGTCAGCCAGGGCCTCAGCCGCGCGCAGCTCCGCCCCGGCCTCAGCCACGGCCTGCGACACGACGCCGCACCGCTTGCAGAACTGGCAGCCGTCATGACGGAGCCTGACGTTTCCATACCGGGGCGCCACCAGGTGGCCAGCCGCGGTGCACTGAGAAAGCCAGGCGTTGTTGGCGCCGGGGAAAACGACCAGCGCCCGGAACCCGTGGTCGCGCATCAGGGCCACCGCCTTGACGGGATCGACGGGGACGTTCGGCGCGCAGTACTTGCAGGCTCCCTGGCCGCTCATCACGTTGTTCCGGTTCGGGTAGATGATCTCCTTGCACACGTTGCACTCGCACTCCCACGGCGCGCGGGCTTTGCCGGGGTAGGGAACTCGGGGTGTGCACAGTTGCCGTACCGGATCATGTCGGCTCGGGCCTGCTCGGGTGATATCGACGGCACGGGGAGCCTCTCAGGAGGGGACAGGTCCCCGGCATGCTCCCAACCGCCGCTGACAGCTCACGTTCGACCGAGAAACGGAACAGTCTCCACCGCATAGCTGTGCCGATAATCAGTACGGTCGGTTATCGAGTGGCCCCGGCGCCCTGGAGTACGGCGCACTGTGCACGTTCGCGTGTACCGGATGGTGCACTCACAGGTGAACGCCGACACCGGGCGGCATCATTCGTCGGCGGTCGACTCCCCGGGCGGTCCTCCGCCCCCCTCGGATCGCGCAGCCTCCAGCTCGGTCTGGAGCCGCTGCTGCCGCGCGGCAGGGAACATACTCACCCGTAGCCACGCGCCGACCTGCACATCGGGTCCGGGCGCCAGCCACACCGGCACTGGCGGAGCAACCCGCGCAGACACATGTCAGAGGTTCCGCCGCTGGCCGGCGAGAAGTGGTCGTGGAAGGCGACGATCAGACGCGGACGTTCGGCCAGCAGCATCCGCTACTGCTTCTCGGTGAACCCGCCGATGGTGTCCTCGATGTGGGCACGCGGGGCGACCGACACCTTGCCGGACAGGGCGGGGTAGCGGTCGGGGAACGCGACGTGGACGCCGTCGTCCAGGACCATCTGGTGCTCGAACCCGGCCACCGCGGCGAGCATTGAGCGGATGAAGCACGGCCCCTTGTGGGCCTTCTCGTTGTGGGCGTCGAGGACGAAGCCGCTCACCGCCTCCAACCCTTCGGGACGGGGCGGAGCGCCATGTAGCCGTCCAGCGGCCCGAAGCCGAGGGACTGGTAGAGCGGTGCGCCGGCCTCGGTGGCGCGCAGCTCGATCGAGCCGCACCCGGCCGCCTTGAGCGCCTCGACCAGGGCGGCGGTGACGGCGCGGGCGTGGCCGCGGCGGCGGTGGGCGGGGTCGGTGGCCACCGTGTGGACGCGGCCCCACAGCCCGGTGGGGTGGGTCGGGCCGAGGTAGCCGCGGTAGACGATGCCGATGGCGCACGAGGCGAGCGCGTGCTCGTTGGCGGGGACGACGAAGGCGAGCAGGTTCGGATCGGTGCCGAGGCGGGCGCGCATGTCGTCGCGGAAGGTGGAGTGCCAATCGTCGGTGAGCTGGGCGCCGTCGAGGGCCGCGACGCGCAGGCGCAGCAGCTCGTCCGCGTCCTGCGGGCCGGCGGGGCGAACGGACAGACCGGGCAAGGGGATTCCTCCAGGACGGGCGGTCAGTGGGACAGCTGCGGTGGCGGCGGATCCAGGCGGACGAGGTGACGGTCGGTTCCGCCGTCCGGCCGGTGAACGGTCCGGTAGATGTACAGGACGGTGCTGCCGGGGAAGGCGACGACGCCTTCCTCCACGACGGGCTACTCGCCCACGTTGGCGCGCAGCCGGGCGCCGGCATCGGCTGGCAACTGCGGTGCGGGCAGCCGTCGGTGTCGGCCCACCGCTCTCACGCGCCCACCAGGGTGCGTGGGTCAAAGGGCTCGCCGTCCCAGCCGTGGGTGGAGAAGCCGCGTCCCCCGGACAGGTAGAGGGTGAGGGCGGCGTGGGAGGTCGGGAACATCGGCAGCGGGAGCGCATCGGCTGGGGTCCAGGTGACGGCGAGGTGCTTGTTCGACTCGGTGTTCGTCAGCTCGCCGCGCCAGGCGGTGGCGAGGAACACCGACAGCAGGAACGGTCCCTTGCCGTCCCAGCCGGCGCGGACCTGGATCGTGTGGACAAGCCGCAGGTCCTCGGGCTCGACCAGGAGCCTGGTTTCCTCCCGGAGTTCGCGGGCGGCGGCCTCGTCGAGGCGCTCACCGACCTCGACCTTGCCGCCGGGGATCGTCCACGCAGGGGCCGTGCTCCAGCTGTTCGCCGCGTAGTGGATCGTCGCTACCCGGCCCTGGGGCTGGTCGTGGGCGATCACGGCCACGGCCTGGCGAAGGCTCTCCACAGTGCTACCTCCAAGATGGCTGAGCGGATGGGGATTTCAGGCGGTCGGCGCGGGGCGGCGCAGCTGGTCCAGGACGGTGCGGGCGTAGCCGAGGATCTCCTCGTTGTGATGGTGGTCGAAGGCCCAGCGCAGGGCAGCGGGGCAGTCGATCGCTGCCCAGGCCCGGCACGCCGCCCACTCGTCGGCGGTGAGGACTCGCCCGTACCCGGCGAGGAACGCCGCCCGGAGGTCGGGCCGGTACGGGGTGAGCTGGAGCATGACCCGCATCAGGTCGCGGCGCACCGGCTCCTCGACCTGGGTGCGCTCGAAGTCGATGACGCCGACGATCAGGTCGGCGCCCTGGTGTTGGACGAGCCAGTTCCTGGGGCCGAAGTCGCCGTGGCAGGTGGTGAGAGCGGTGTGTGGGGGCTCGGTTCGGGTGGCCTCGGCCAGGACCTCGGTGTCCTCCGTCGACAGCTGGGCGTCGCGGGCGCGGGCGAGCGCCCGTTCGCGTTCCTGGCTCCAGGGCAGCCGCTCGCCAATCACACTGACGGAGGTCGGTTGAGCGTGGATGCGCGCCGCGAGCAGGCCGGCCTGCCGGTACACCTCACACTCCTCGGCCGGGCTGAGCGCGGCCTTGATGGCCGGGACACCGGGCAGCGCCGTGGTGACGACGAGCAGTGTCCGGCCGTCCTCGGCGAGCAGGGTCGGGGCCCGGCCGGGGCCGAGGGCGGGTGCGAGGTGCCGGTAGGCGGCGGTCTCGCGCTGGTGCATGAGTGCGTTCTTGTGCCGCTTGGCGAACAGGCGGCTGCCGTCGCCGGTGCGGATCTCCCACACTGTCGTCCTCCCTGTGGGGTCGGGCGAGCATGCGCCCAGCAGCTCGTACGGACCTGCCGTCTCGCGCAGCAGCCGGGCGGCGTCGTCGGGGACGGTGGGCGTGGTCATGCGGGCCAGCCGACGGTGGAGAGCCAGCTGCCGCAGGCGATCTCGGCGAGGGCGTGCGCGGTGTAGGGCACGATGTCGTCCGGCAGCCGGCCGAGCGGCCACCGGCGCAGCTCCTCGCACTTGTGCGGCTCCGCGTTGCGCACCCGGCCCTCGTAACGGACGGGGTGGAAGAAGAGCTGGAGGCGGCTGCGCCCGTCGTCGGCGTCGAGGTGGTGCAGCGTGTGGACGAGCTCGAGGTCCTCTTCGGCGATGGTGATGCCGAGTTCCTCCTCGGCCTCGCGCGTCATGGAACGGGTGATGGGCTCGCCCTGTTCCATGTGCCCGGCCGGGAGGTGCCACAGGCCGGCGGCGTAGCGGGTGTTGCGGCGCCGCCCGAGCAGCACGGTGCCGTCGTCGACCAGGGCGAGGTGGACGCCGACGACCAGGGTCAGCGGGTCCGTCTCGGGCGTGCGGGTTGCCCTGTCCGCTGGGGTGGCCGGTGTGGCCGAACTGGGTCACGAGTTCCTCCCGGTGGGCTGGTCGGCCGCCGCGGCGAGAAGTGGCAGGTAGTGGTGCATGTAGGGCGGGACCTTGAGGTCCAGTACCTCGGCGAGGGGGACCATGCGTACGGCCAGGCCCTCGTCGCCGAGTCGCAGGTCGCTTTCGGGGCCGTCCCAGTGGGCGTGCAGGACGCGGACGAGCGGGGAGACGAGGTCGTGCTGCGGGCCGGGCACCGGCCGTACCCGGGTGATCTCGATCCCGGCCTCCTCGCGGACCTCACGGGCCGCGGTCTCCTGCGGGGCTTCGTCGGC
>NZ_JAHSQD010000169.1 GCF_020103755.1 Streptomyces sp. LS1784 | reverse complement strand
CGGGCGGCCAGCCCGGCGAGCGCCTCCCGCTGCTCCTCCAGCACCGCCGCCGCCACCGGCTGCGCCGGCTCCGCGGCGTCCGGCCCGTGCTCAGCCGCGTAGGCCTGCCAGCGCGCCCGCTCGGCCTCCGGGTAGGCGGCCAGCGGCTCGTACACCCGCAGGTGGGCGGCGTAGGGCGGCTGTACGGAAGTGCGTACGACGGTCACGTCCTGCATGGTCGCACGCGCCGCCGGACCAAGGGAGGGCGCGCCCCCGAACCGTTCGCACCCGCACCCCGCACCCCTTCCCGTCTCACCCTTCGGACGACTGGCCCCAGCTCGGACGAGACGGCGGATCGGCGGGGCGCACGCGGCTACGCTTCGCCTTAGGCGCCCGCACCACAGCAGCGGGCCTTCGATACTGGAGTCACCACAGTGACCGACGTACAGACCCCCGCCACGCACCCCGCACCCGGCGTGCTCAGCAGGATCTTCCGTACCGAACAGGACGGCGCCCCCGGCGACGGTCACGAGCAGGTCGTCCTCTGCCACGACCGCAGCTCGGGACTGAAGGCGATCATCGCCATCCACTCGACCGCCCTGGGCCCAGCCCTCGGCGGCACGCGCTTCTTCCCGTACGCCTCCGAGGAGGCGGCGCTGGAGGACGCGCTGAACCTGTCCCGCGGAATGTCCTACAAGAACGCGCTGGCCGGACTGGACCTCGGCGGCGGCAAGGCCGTCATCATCGGCGACCCGAACAAGGACAAGAACGAGGCGATGCTCCGGGCCTACGGCCGCTTCGTCGAGTCCCTGCGCGGCCGCTACATCACCGCCTGCGACGTGGGCACCTACGTCCAGGACATGGACGTGATCGCCCGCGAGACCGAGTTCGTGACGGGCCGCTCGCCCGAGCACGGCGGCGCCGGCGACTCGTCCATCCTGACCGCCTTCGGCGTCTTCCAGGGCATGCGCGCCACCGCCCAGGCCCGCTGGGGCCAGCCGACCCTGCGCGGCAAGCGGGTCGGCGTCGCGGGCGTCGGCAAGGTCGGCCACTACCTGGTCGGCCACCTGGTCGCGGACGGCGCCACGGTCGTCGTCACCGACGTCTCCGAGGCCGCCGTCAACCGCGTGCGCGCGGCGCACCCGGAGGTGGAGGTGGTCGCCGACACCGCCGCCCTGATCCAGGCCAAGCTGGACGTCTACGCCCCCTGCGCCCTCGGCGGCGCACTGACCGACGCCACGGTGGCGGCGCTGGGCGAGCTCGGCACCTCGATCGTCTGCGGCGCGGCCAACAACCAGCTGGCCCACCCGGGCGTCGAGAAGGACCTGGCCGACCGCGGCATCCTCTACGCGCCGGACTACCTGGTGAACTCCGGCGGCGTCATCCAGGTCGCCGACGAGATCGACGGCTTCAACTTCGAGCGGGCCAAGAACAAGGCGACCAGGATCTTCGACACCACCCTGGAGATCTTCACCCGGGCCGCCACCGACGGCGTCCCGCCGGCGGTCGCCGCCGACCGCCTGGCCGAGAAGCGGATGCGCGAGATCAGCGCCCTGCGCACGGTGCTGCTGCCCGGCGCCCGGCGCGCCTGACCGGGCCGGTAACCCACCCCGTGATGCGCGGGGGGCCTGCACAGCGGCCCCTCGCGCATCACGATGTGGAACCGGATTCTCACTTCTCCGCCCGAACGGGTGATCCGAGGTCCCCGTAGGGGGGATAATCAGTCCCGGAACGACGGACCTCAGACACCTCCGGACAGCGCGAAAAACGCCGCAAAACCTCCCCTGACCTGGGAAGACCTGGTCTCGGGTGCAGTCGGTGCGCGCCACGTCACACCGACGACGTACCGTCCAGCGGCGGAAACAGGTACCGTTAATGCTCCAAGGGACGGTCCTCCCATTCGGGCAGGCCGGTCCTGATCATGAACACGTGTCAGACTCGGGGCCGTGAGCCCCATCGTTGAGGGGGTCGACCCATGGGGCGCGGCCGGGCCAAGGCCAAGCAGACGAAGGTCGCCCGCGAGCTGAAGTACAACAGCGGCGGGTTCGACGCTAACCGTCTGTCCAACGAGCTGGGCGTATCGCCGTCCACCGCTTCGATCGAGCCGGAGCCGATCGAAGAGGAGGAGGACGACGACCCATACGCGGAGTACGCCGCCCGCTACGCCGACCTCGACGACGAGGACGACACCGAGCCGGGCACCGGGCCGTCGCAGGCCTCCCGCCGCTCGTAACCACAGCAGTCCCGCCGACCGGTCCGGGCGCCCAGTGCGCCGGGCCGGTCTTCGGCGTTCCCTCGGAGGGCGTTGCTCCGCACGGCCCTCCGACGGCCTCCACCGCACGCGAGAGGGCCTCTCCGGTGCACCGGAGAGGCCCTCTCGTCGTCACGGTCCGGGTCAGTTCGCCCGGAAGCCCTCGTAGGCGTTGTAGAGGGCCGCGCCGCCCTCGTGCTCGCCGGTGCGCTCGACGATGTCGCCGAGCAGCCAGGCCTCCACGCCGCGGTCCTCCAGGATCGACAGCACGACGTCCACCGAGTGCGGCGGGACGACCGCGACCATGCCGACGCCCATGTTCAGCGTCTTCTCGATCTCCAGGGTGGCCACCCGGCCGACCTCGGCGACGGTCCGGAAGACCGGCAGCGGGGTCCAGGTGCCGCGGTCCAGGCGGGCGTGCAGGCCGTCCGGGATCACCCGGGCCAGGTTGGCCGCCAGGCCGCCACCGGTGACGTGCGAGAAGGCGTGCACCTCGGTGGCGCGGGTGAGCGCCAGGCAGTCCAGCGAGTAGATCCGGGTCGGCTCCAGCAGCTCCTCGCCGAGGGTGCGGCCGAACTCCTCGACCTTGCGGTCCAGCTTCCAGCCGGCCTCGTTCAGCAGCACGTGGCGGACCAGCGAGTAGCCGTTGGAGTGCAGGCCGGAGGCGGCCATCGCGATCACCACGTCGCCGGCCCGGACCCGGTCCGCGCCGAGCAGCGCGTCGGCCTCCACCACACCGGTGCCGGCGCCCGCGACGTCGTACTCGTCCGGGCCCAGCAGGCCCGGGTGCTCGGCGGTCTCGCCGCCGACCAGGGCGCAGCCGGCCAGCGCGCAGCCCTCGGCGATGCCCTTGACGATCGCGGCGACCCGCTCCGGGACGACCTTGCCGACGCAGATGTAGTCGGTCATGAACAGCGGCTCGGCGCCGCACACCACCAGGTCGTCGACG
The DNA here is from genome assembly GCF_020103755.1 of Streptomyces sp. LS1784. GTDB lineage: Bacteria > Actinomycetota > Actinomycetes > Streptomycetales > Streptomycetaceae > Kitasatospora. The sequence continues at coordinate 11,635 of NZ_JAHSQD010000169.1, read as the reverse complement.
ACCATGCCGACCAGGTCGTGGCCGATGGTGTCGTGCTTGTCCATGGCGGCGGCGATGGCCACCTTGGTCCCCACGCCGTCGGTGGCCGAGGCCAGCAGCGGCCGCTCGTAGTCCTTGAAGGCGGACACGTCGAAGAGGCCGGCGAAGCCGCCGAGACCGCCGACCACCTCGGGGCGGTTGGCCTTCTTCACCCACTGCTTCATGAGCTCGACGGCGCGGTCGCCCGCCTCGATGTCGACACCGGCGGCGGCGTAGGTGGCGCCGTTCTGGTTGCTGGTCACTGCGTGCGGCCCTTTCGGGTCAGGTGGGGGTGGTTCTTGAACAGCCGGGGGTGGAACAGCGGTGGGGCCCCGGTTCGCGGGACCCCACCGTGCGTTCGTTACGGGCGGCGCAGCGCGTCGGCCGCGCCCGCCCCGCCGAGCAGTGCCTGGACGCCGTCCAGGTCGCTGCCGCTGGTCGGCTTGCCACGGACGGCCGGCTGCTGCCGGCCGCCCTTGATCTCGGCCTCCAGCAGGAGCTTGCCGAGCAGCGCCGGGTCCGGCAGCTCCATCGGGTACTCGCCGTCGAAGCAGGCCCGGCAGAGCTTGTCCTTGGGCTGCTTGGTGGCCTCGATCATGCCGTCGATCGAGATGTAGGAGAGCGAGTCCGCGCCGAGGGTGCGGCCGATCTCCTCGATGGTCATGCCGTTGGCGATCAGCTCCGCGCGGGTGGCGAAGTCGATGCCGAAGAAGCAGGGCCACTTCACCGGCGGCGAGGAGATCCGGATGTGGACCTCGGCGGCGCCGGCCTCGCGCAGCATCTTCACCAGCGCGCGCTGGGTGTTGCCGCGGACGATGGAGTCGTCCACGACCACCAGGCGCTTGCCCTGGATGACCTCGCGCAGCGGGTTGAGCTTGAGCCGGATGCCGAGCTGGCGGATGGTCTGGCTGGGCTGGATGAAGGTGCGGCCCACGTAGGCGTTCTTCACCAGGCCGGAGCCGTACGGGATGCCGCTGGCCTCGGCGTAGCCGATCGCGGCGGGGGTGCCGGACTCGGGCGTCGCTATCACCAGGTCCGCCTCGACGGGCGCCTCCTTCGCCAGTCGGCGGCCCATCTCCACGCGGGAGAGGTGCACGTTGCGGCCGGCGATGGTGGTGTCGGGGCGGGCCAGGTAGACGTACTCGAAGACGCAGCCCTTGGGCTTGGCCTCGGCGAACCGGGAGGTGCGCAGGCCGTTCTCGTCGATGGCGATGAGCTCGCCGGGCTCGACCTCGCGGATGAAGGAGGCGCCGACGATGTCCAGTGCCGCCGTCTCGGAGGCGACCACCCAGCCGCGCTCCAGCCGGCCGAGCACCAGCGGGCGGATGCCCTGCGGGTCGCGGGCGGCGTAGAGGGTGTGCTCGTCCATGAAGACGAGCGAGAACGCGCCCTTGACCTTGGGCAGCACGACCTTGGCCGTCTCCTCGATGGAGAGGTCCGGGTGGCCGGCGAGCAGGGCCGTCACCAGGTCGGTGTCGTTGGTCGCGGCGGTCCGGCCGGAGCGCGAGACGTGCTCCTCGCCGGGAAGTTCGGCGACCATGGCCGCCAGTTCGGCGGTGTTCACCAGGTTTCCGTTGTGCCCGAGGGCCAGCGAACCGTTCACGGTCGCCCGGAAGGTCGGCTGGGCGTTCTCCCAGACCGAGGAACCGGTGGTCGAGTAGCGGGCGTGTCCGACGGCGATATGCCCGTGCAACGACCCCAGCGAGGCCTCGTCGAAGACCTGGGAGACGAGTCCCATGTCCTTGAAGACGAGAATCTGGGAGCCGTTGCTCACTGCGATGCCCGCGGATTCCTGACCGCGGTGCTGCAGGGCGTAAAGGCCGAAGAACGTGAGCTTGGCGACCTCCTCGCCGGGAGCCCAGACACCGAAGACGCCACACGCGTCCTGGGGGCCTTTCTCACCGGGAAGAAGATCGTGGTTGAGTCTTCCGTCACCACGTGGCACGTCTTCGAGTCTAGGGCAGCTGACTCGGGCTTCTGGAACCCGGGACTGCGGGTTTGTCCGCTGATCACGAGTTAACGCGCGTAGACAAAACCCCTTACGGGGCCGGGATTTCGAGTGGGGGGAATTCCGGCGGGTGGCGGTTGGCCTTGTGGTTCGCGCCCGTTGGGGAGTTCCGTGTGCGCAGCGGCGGAGGTCGGCGCGCGGACGAACGTGAGCCTGCTCACCCGGGCGTTCACCGGGCGGTCACGCGGACGGTTGCGCGGCGACCCGGCCCGTTCCACGCCGCCGGGGGCCGCTACGCCGCCGGCAGCAGCAGGCCCCAGGCCCCCGGGTGCACCGTCCAGGTCCGGGCCCGGACCGGGCCGACCGGGTGGCCGTCCGCCTCGTAGCCGAAGCCGCGCCCGACCACCGAGACGCTCGCCGCCCGGGCGCGCACCAGGGCGCCGGAGGCGGCGACCACGACCTCCATCTCGCCCGTCCCGTCCGAGGCGCCGGACGGGAGCGTGACCTGGACCAGCCGGACCGGCCGGTGGACGTCCGCGAGCAGCCGGCCGTCGGCCTCGACCCGGACCCGGGAGCTGTGGTCGGCGCCGTCCGGGGTGAGTGCGTTCGCCTGCTCGGCCGCAGCCAGTTTCGCCCATAGCGAACGCCAGCCACCCGTACGGCCCACCGGTCGGCGCGCACCCCCACCGGTGATCCGCACCCCGCCCAGCGCCACTCCGCCGCCGTCGTCCACCAGCAGGTCCAGCCGGCGCGGCGCACCCGACAGCACGGCCCGCGCGGCCCGGACCGGCTCCCCCGGCACGCCGAGCGCGCGGGCCGCCACCAGCTCCTCCGAGCGACCGACCGGAACCATGCCCACCGGTTCTGCGCCCAGCTCACGCTGCCGATGCAGGGCCTGGAGCACCCGCTGCAACGCGAGGTCGGAACCGATCACCACCGGTCGCCTCCGGCCTCGGTGCGAAAGCACCCGGTCAAGCTCGGAAGGACTCTCCGGAAAGGCCACCTTGGCGTCCGCGCCCCCGCAGAGCACGTCCTTCGCGATCCGCACCGACTCGCCGTCGGTCTGCCGGGCCACCGGGTCGAGGAGCAACAGGAGCGGCTCCGGGCCGCCGGTAGCAGGCGTGGACAGGGACGACACGACCGGTCCTTCCTCAGGTAATCTCTCGGTGCAAGAGCCCCTTGCGCCATTGCGCCAGGGGCTTCGTCTATCTCGGGGCAGACTGCGGCCTACGCAGGATGCCCCAACCGGAAGGGGTGTACGCCTGTGCCGGCACTCGTGCTCGTTGGCGCTCAGTGGGGAGACGAGGGCAAGGGGAAGGCCACCGACCTCCTCGGTGGCTCCGTCGACTACGTGGTCCGCTACCAGGGCGGCAACAACGCCGGTCACACGGTGGTCATCGGCGACCAGAAGTACGCCCTGCACCTGCTGCCTTCCGGAATCCTCAGCCCGAACGTGACGCCGGTGATCGGCAACGGCGTCGTGATCGACCCGGCCGTGCTGCTCTCCGAGCTGGCCGGCCTGAACGAGCGCGGCATCGACACCTCCAAGCTGCTGGTCTCGGGCAACGCCCACCTGATCACGCCGTACCACCGCACCCTGGACAAGGTCACCGAGCGCTTCCTCGGCAAGCGCCGGATCGGCACCACCGGCCGCGGCATCGGCCCGACCTACGCGGACAAGATCAACCGCGTCGGCATCCGGGTCCAGGACCTGTTCGACGAGTCGATCCTGCGCCAGAAGATCGAGGCGGCGCTGCACGACAAGAACCAGATCCTGGTCAAGCTGTACAACCGCCGCACCATCCCGGCCGACCTGGTGGTCGAGGAGTACCTGGGCTACGCGGAGAAGATCAAGCCCTTCCTCGCCGACACCACCCTCGTCCTGGACGAGGCGCTGAAGGCGAACAAGGTCGTCCTGCTGGAGGGCGGCCAGGGCACCCTGCTCGACGTCGACCACGGCACGTACCCCTTCGTGACCTCGTCGAACCCGACGGCGGGCGGCGCCTGCACCGGCGCCGGCATCGGCCCGACCAAGATCGACCGGGTCATCGGCATCCTCAAGGCCTACACCACCCGCGTCGGCTCCGGCCCGTTCCCGACCGAGCTGTTCGACGCGGACGGCGAGGCGCTGCGCCGGATCGGTGGCGAGCGCGGTGTCACCACCGGCCGCGACCGCCGCTGCGGCTGGTTCGACGCCGTCATCGCGCGCTACGCGACCCGGGTCAACGGCCTCACCGACTTCTTCCTCACCAAGCTGGACGTGCTGACCGGCTGGGAGCAGATCCCGGTCTGCGTCGCGTACGAGATCGACGGCAAGCGGGTCGAGGAACTCCCCTACAACCAGTCCGACTTCCACCACGCCAAGCCGATCTACGAGACGCTGCCGGGCTGGACCGAGGACATCAGCAAGGCGAAGTCCTTCGCCGAGCTGCCGAAGAACGCCCAGGCGTACGTGAAGGCGCTGGAGGAGATGTCCGGCGCGCCGATCTCGGCCATCGGCGTCGGCCCGGGCCGCGACGAGACGATCGAGATCAACTCGTTCATCTGAGCCCGAGCTCGCGTTCCGAGGGCCCCGCGGATCCGTTCCGCGGGGCCCTTCGCCGTGCCCGGCGAACATATTTGCACTAGTACATACATCTATTGCGTCTAGTGCAGAGCGCCGCTACGTTCGGATCATGACCGCGAAGCCGCCCTCACCCGTCACCCTCACCGGCCGCCACATCCGCCTGGAGCCGTTGGAGCGCCGTCACCTCGCCGACCTCTGGACCTCCGTCGGCTCCGAGCCCGAGGTCTGGCGCTGGACCATGCACCTCCCGCCCGCCTCGGAGGAGGATCTCGGCGGGATCCTCGACGGCCGACTCGCGGAGTCGGCCGAGGGTGAATCGGTGAACTTCGCCGCCGTCGACCTCACGAGCGGCCGCGCCGTCGGCGTCACCGGCTACCACGACTTCAGCGCGGACGACGAGTTCGTGGAGATCGGCGGCACCTGGTACGCCCGCTCGGTCTGGCGCACGGCGGTCAACACCGAGGCCAAGCTGCTGCTGCTCACCCACGCCTTCGAGGACCTGGGCATGGGCCGCGTCTTCTGGAAGACCGACGCCCGCAACGAGCGCTCCCGCACCGCCATCCAGCGCCTCGGCGCGCAGTTCGAGGGCATCCACCGCCGCCACCGCCTCCGGCCCGACGGCACCTGGCGGGACAGCGCCTACTTCTCGATGCTCACCGACGAGTGGCCGGCTGCCAAGTCCCGTCTGGTGGACCGGCTTTCACGGGGCTGAGCCGCGGATCGGCGCAGTGCGACGGCTATTTCCGCTCGCCGGGGGCGGAATGGCCGGCCGCGAACTCCTGCTTCGCCGGGCGTGGTTCGTACGCCTGGATGTTCACCAGCCAGACCAGCCAGCCGACGAACAGGACGGCGAGCAGGAGCACCGACAATCCGGCGACGAGGAGCGCATTCACCGGGATGCGGAAATGCGCCGGGAAGGGCGGGGCCGGCGCGGAGGGCCGAGGGGCGAGGGGAGGGGCATGGCTGTCTCCGGTCGGTGATTTCGGGCGCCGCGACCATGCATCTGGCGTGCCATGACGGCCTGTCGACGGCCGAGTGACGACTGTTTGACGACTGTTTAGGCGGCAACAAGTCAGTGAGTGACACGGACGACCATAGGGTCAGGGTGCCAGAGTTGCTACCGAGCGGGAAGACGTTCACTCCATCGTGGGGTATCCCCCATTTCGGTAGCTAGGGCCCGGTGTGCACGGCACACTTCACCGGAAGCATCGACCCAGCCGCGACCCGGAGAAGAGAGTCATGCCACCCCGCCTGTCGCCGACCGTCCGCCAGCAGCGCCTCGGGATCGAGCTGCGCAGGATGCGCGAACGCGTGGGCGTCACGCCCAAGAGCCTGGCCGCCACCATCGGCACCGACCTGCCCAAGATCTCCCAGATGGAGAACGGGAAGTCGGGGATCAGCGCCGAGCGGCTCCGGATCTGGGCGCGCACCTGCGGCTGCGAGGACGGCCCCTACCTGGACGCGCTGTTGGCGATGACGCAGGACCGGCGCAAGTACTGGTGGGACGGCTACCGCGGCCGGCTGCCGAGCGGGATCATCGACATCGCGGAGATGGAGCACCACGCGGCCTCCCTGTCCATCCTGAACAGCACCTTCATCCCCGGTCTGCTGCAGACCCCGGAGTACGCCGCCGCGGTGTTCGAGCGGCTTCCCCCGCAGTACCGGCAGGAGGCGGACGTCCGGAAGGCGTTCCGGATCCGGCGCCAGCAGATCTTCGTCGACCACCCGAAGCCCTACAGCGCATTCCTGCACGAGTCCGCGCTGCGCATGCAGTTCGGCGGTCCGGACGTGCTGCGCGACCAGTTGCGGAGCCTGCTGGCGAATTCCGAACGGCCCGGCGTGGAGATCCGGGTGATCCCGTTCAGCGTGCCCACCTACACCGGCTCCGGGGAGAGCCTGTACCTCGCCCGCGGGCCGGTTCCGGAGCTCGACACCGTCCAGATCGATCTCTCCCACGGGCCGAAATTCGTGCACACCCAGGCCGAACTGGCCTCCTACCGCCGGATCAAGGAGGAGACTGCGGCGATCTCGCTCGGGCCGGACGAGTCCCGGGACTTCATTCGGGCCTTACTGAAAGACTTCGCATGAGTACGTGGCGCAAGGCGTCGGCGAGCGGCGAGAGCACCGACTGCGTCGAGGTCAGAGCGGCGGGCGGACTGGTGGAGATCCGGGAGTCGGACCGGCCCGAGGTCATCGTGCAGACCACGCCGCGCAAGTGGGCCGCCTTCGTCCGCGGGGTGAAGTCCGGGGAGTTCGACCGGTACGGTGACTTCTCCCGGCCGTGACCTCCGGCCCGGCCCGCCGCGGACGCCGGGGCCCTTCTCTTTGCCCTAGGCTTGCAGCCCACAGTGGACCCTGCGCCTGGCACGGCACTCCGGGTGGGTGCGCGTGCGGGAGAAATCGGAGCATCCGAGGATGGCTCGGCACCTGATCACCAGCGCCCTTCCCTACATCAACGGGATCAAGCACCTGGGCAACATGGTCGGGTCCATGCTCCCGGCGGACGTCTACGCCCGCTACATGCGTCGACGAGGGCACGAGGTGCTGTTCATCTGCGCCACCGACGAGCACGGCACGCCCGCCGAACTGGCCGCCCAGGAAGCCGGGTTGCCGGTCGCGGAGTTCTGCGCCCGGGCGCACGACGCACAGCGGGCGGTGTACGACGGCTTCGGGCTCTCCTTCGACCACTTCGGCCGCAGCTCCTCGCCGCAGAACCGGGAGATCACCCAGGAGATCGCCCGCGAGCTCCAGCGCAACGGCTTCATCGAGGAGCGCGCGATCCGCCAGGTGTACTCCAACGCCGACGGCCGCTTCCTGCCGGACCGCTACATCGTCGGCACCTGCCCGCACTGCGGGTACGACAAGGCCCGTGGCGACCAGTGCGAGAACTGCACCCGGGTGCTGGACCCGACCGACCTGCTGGAGCCGCGCTCGGCGATCAGCGGCAGCTCCGACCTGGAGGTCCGGGAGACCCGCCACCTGTTCCTGCTCCAGTCCAAGCTCACCGAGGAGGTCGAGGACTGGATCGCCGCCCACGCCGACGACTGGCCGGTACTGGCCTCCTCGATCGCCCGCAAGTGGCTGACGGAGGGCCTCCAGGACCGCTCGATCACCCGCGACCTGGAGTGGGGCGTCCCGGTGCCGGCCGATGTGTGGCCCGAACTGGCCGCCGAGGGCAAGGTGTTCTACGTCTGGTTCGACGCCCCGATCGAGTACATCGGCGCCACCAAGGAGTGGGCGGACGCGGCCCCGGCCGGGCAGCTGCGGGACTGGAAGTCCTGGTGGTACGAGGCCGACGAGACCGTCCGGTACACCGAGTTCATGGGCAAGGACAACGTCCCGTTCCACACCGTGATGTTCCCGGCCACGCTGCTCGGCTCACGCCGCCCGTGGAAGAAGGTCGACTACGTCAAGGCCTTCAACTGGCTGACGTACTACGGCGGGAAGTTCTCCACCAGCCAGAAGCGCGGCGTCTTCGGCAACGACGCGCTGGAACTGCTGCCCGCCGACTACTGGCGCTACTTCATGATGGCGCACGCGCCCGAGTCGGACGACTCCAGCTTCACCTGGGACCTCTTCGCCTCGGTGGTCAACAAGGACCTCGCCGACACCCTCGGCAACTTCGTCAACCGGGTGCTCTCCTTCAGCCGCAAGCGCTTCGGCGACGACGTCCCGGGCGGTCACGCGCCGGGCGAGGCCGAGCAGCGGCTCGGCGAGCAGATCGCCGCCCTGCTCGCCGAGTACGAGGGCCAGCTGGACGCGCTCAACTTCCGCAAGGCGGCGCAGGCCCTGCGCGCGCTGTGGAGCGCGGGCAACGCCTACCTGGACGAGAAGGCCCCCTGGCTCCAGGTGAAGACCGACCCGCAGGCGGCGGCGCTGACCCTGCGCACCGCGATGAACCTGATCCACCTGTACGCGGTGGTCTCCGAGCCGTTCATCCCGGCCGCGGCGGCGGCGATGCGCGGGGCCTTCGCGCTGCCCGAGGACTCGCCGGCCGCCACCCGCGACTGGATCGGCCCGCAGGAGGCGCGGACGCTGGACCTGGTGCCGGCCGGGACGGCGTTCACGGTGCCGCCGGTGCTGTTCGCCAAGATCACGGACGAGGACCTGGCGGCCTGGACGGTGCGCTTCGGCGGCTCGGGGGCGTAGCGGTCGCGCTGCGGACGTGAGGAGGCGGGGCCCGGGAGTGAACCCGGGCCCCGCCTCCGTTGTGCCCCCGCCCTCAGCCGATCAGGTCCAGCGCGCCCGTCCCGGTGAGGTCGTACGCCCCGGCGAGGACCAGGAAGAGCAGCACCGCCAGCGTCAGCCCGGTGTAGTGCAGCCGCCCGGACAGGTTCCACCAGCGCCCGCGCCAGGCCAGCACCGTGCAGACCGCCGTCGCCGGGGTGAGCAGCAGGGCCGTCACGACCAGGGCCGGGACCGCGGTCAGCAGCGGCGAGTCGCCCAGGAACAGCGTCTGGTTGAGCGCGTTGGCGTCCGCCGTCAGCAGGGCGAAGCAGCCGGTCGCGGCGAGCAGCAGCGCCCCGGTGGTCCAGCCGAGCAACCGTGCGGCGGGCCGCTCCGCCCGGCCCCGGCGGCGCACCAGGCGGACCGCCGCGGCCACCGGCCAGCCCAGCACGGTCAGGACGAGGACGGCGAGGCTGCCGGCCGCGACCGCCTGGTGCAGGCCGGGTGCCTGGTACCAGGAGAGCCGCTGGTAGGCGACGGTCGGGTCGGCGTCGGTGAGCAGCGAGAGGGTGCCGTCGGCGGCCCGCTGGAAGGCGATCCGCCCGGTGCCGCCGACCTGCCGGAACAGGCCGGGTTCGAGCTGCTCCCACTGACCTGGGCGTCGCCGAGCGGCTGGTCGAGCGGGACCCACAGGCCGCGAAGCAGCTGCTGGCCGAGACCCGCCAGGCCTCCGCCACCGCCCTCAACGAACTGCGCGACCTGGTCCGCGGCATCCACCCGCCGGTCCTCGCCGACCGCGGACTGGCCGACGCGGTAAGGGCGTTGGGCATGGACAGCCCGCTGAACGTGACGGTCACCGCCGAACTGCCCGGCCGGCCCGAGGCACCGGTCGAATCCGCCCTCTACTTCGCCGTCTCCGAGGCCCTGACCAACGCCGCCAAGCACGCGGGAGCGAGCCGTGTCGACGTCCGACTCCGCTACCAGGACGGCGTGCTGAAGGCCCAGGTCACCGACGACGGCACCGGCGGCGCCGACCCCTCGCGCGGCACCGGGCTGCGCGGCCTGGAACGGCGGCTTGCTACCTTCGACGGCGTCCTGGCCGTCCGCAGCCCGCTCGGCGGCCCCACGACCCTGACGATGGAGCTGCCGTGCGAGTTGTCCTCGCCGAGGACCTCTTCCTCCTGAGGGACGGGCTGGTCCGCATGCTGGAGGCCTACGACTTCGAGGTCGTGGCCGCGGTGGACACCGGACCGGCCCTCCTGGAGGCCCTGCTCACCGAGCGCCCGGACGTGGCCGTCGTGGACGTGCGGCTGCCCCCGACGTTCACCGACGAAGGGCTCCAGGCGGCGCTGGAGGCACGGAAGCGGATGCCCGGGCTGCCGGTGCTCGTGCTCTCCCAGTACGTCGAGCAGCTCTACGCCAGGGAACTGCTCGCCGACGGCAGCGGTGCGATCGGCTACCTGCTGAAGGACCGGGTCTTCGACCCCGACGAGTTCGTGGAGACCGTCCGCCGGGTGGCGTCCGGCGGCACCGCGCTCGACCCGCAGGTGATCGCCATGCTGGTCAGCAACACCGAACGCAACAAGCCGCTGGACCGCCTGACGCCGCGTGAGCGCGAGGTGCTGGAGCTGATGGCGGAGGGCCGCTCCAACGCGGCGATCGCCGAACGGATGGTGATCACCGAGCGGGCGGTGAAGAAGCACACCGCCAACATCTTCCTCAAGCTCGACCTGCCGCCCTCGGAGGAGGACCACCGTCGGGTGCTGGCCGTGCTGGCCTTCCTGGAGGTCGCGCCCTGAGCTACTCCGCCCGGTCCGCCGCGCGCGCTGCCGCCGCCGTCTCCTCGGCCACCCAGGCGAGGTAGCCCGGGCTGCCGTCCGCCACCGGCACGGCGATCAGCTCGGGCGTCCCGTAGGAGTGCCGCCCGGCCACGAACGCGCCCAACCGGTCGACGAGTTCGGCCCTGGTCTTGAGGTCGATCCGCCACTCCTCGGCATCCTGCACCTCGCCGTCCCACCAGTACACCGACCGTACGGGGTACACCTGGGCGCAGGCCGCCAGCCGCTCCCGCACCACGGCGGACGCCAGGGCCCGGGCCTGCTCCTCGCCCTCGTGGGTCGTGGTCACCACGACGAAGCGCTGCTCGCTCGCTGTCATGCCCCGACGGTATCCCGGGGCCGGACGGCGAACCCGTTGCGGCTCACATCGGCGATCCGCGGTGGTTCGGGAAGCCCCAGCTCTCCCGCCGTGCGGGCCGTCTTCCCGCCGCCCCGGCCGTTTTCCCGTTGCCCCGGCCGCTCCGCGGTTGCCACGATCACCCGATGACGACCTTCACCGGCCACGACGGCACCCGGCTCGGCTACCGCGTGCTCGGCGAGGGCGAGCCGCTGCTCGTCCTCGCCGGCGGCGCGATGCGCGACTCCGCGTACCTCGGCGACCTCGGCGGCCTCTGCGCGCACCGCGCCCTGCACGTCCTCGACCTGCGCGGAACGGGCCGCTCGGAGCGCCCGGCCGACCCGGCGAGCTACCGGGTCGACCGGCAGGTGGCGGACGTCGAGGCCTTCCGCTCGCACCTCGGGCTCGACCGGGCGGACGTCCTCGCCCACTCCGCCGGCTGCTCGCTCGCCACCCTGTACGCGCTGCGCCACCCCGGGCGCACCGGACGGCTGGTACTGGTCACCCCCAGCCTCCGGATCTTCGGCGGCACCGCCACCGAGGACGACTACCGCGAGGCGGCCGAGGCCCGCGGCCTCGCCGAGGAGGAGTGGTACCCGGCCGCCCTGGCCGCCGTTCGCACCGCCTTCACCGGGGGCACCGCCGACCCCGACGCCGTGGCGCCGCTCTTCCACGGCGACTGGAACGCCACCGCCCGCGCCCACGAGGCCGGCCGCGCCGCCCAGAGCCACCCGGAGGCCGCGGCGGCGTACCACGGCGGC
>NZ_JAHSQD010000168.1 GCF_020103755.1 Streptomyces sp. LS1784 | reverse complement strand
CCCGGGCCCGGGCCGCGGCCCGGCAGATCCGCAGGTCGTGGTCCTCGGGCAGGGCGGCCAGGCCCCGGACGGCCACGGCCGCCCGCCCGTGCTTCCAGCGCTCGGACGTCAGGGCGGCGGCCAGCACCCGGGCGCCGAGACCGGTGGCGGAGCGCGTGGGCGGCCACGACGTGTGGTTGATCCACAGGGCGGCCGCGAACAGCGGCGGGAAGGCCGTGAGCGGGACGAGCCAGTTCTCGTGCCGCGCAAGTGTCCACACCAGGGCGGCCAGGCCCGCCGCGGCCACCGAGACGAGTACCGCCGGCATCCGCTCGCCGGCCTCTCGCGCGCGCTTGACCAGTTCCTCGTCGTCGGCCAGGCCCTGCGCCGCGAGCCGCTTGCGCAGCGCCTTCGTCTCCGGGGACCGGTCCACTTCCCGGATCAGTTCCCCGATGTCCCCGGTGCGTGTGGGCCCCAGCCATCGCACGGCCACCGCCTCGAAGCCGTCGCCGGCACCCGGGCCGTGCCCGGCGCCCGGGCCGTCCGCGGCCCCGGCCGCGGCTTCGGTCACCGTGACGTCGCCCGAGCGGGAGGCGACCAGCCGTCCGCCCTCGTACATCTCCACGAGCATCAGCTCCGCCAGCACCCCGGCCAGGAAGGCGAGTTCGATCCGGTCGAGGTCGAACTCCCGCCCCGCCGCGAGCCGTTCGGCCCGGCGCAGCTCGCGCAGCGCGGAGCGGCAGCGCCAAGCGGCCGCGGCCACCGCCGCGCCCGCCGCCGGCAGGAGCACCAGGACCACCCACATGACGCCCCCTCCCCCGGCAGGTCAGCCCAGTGTGGTGACGCCGGGGCCGCCCGGCAAGCCCCGAGCCCGCTGGCGGCAAGGGATTTTCCCTTCATCGAAGCGCCGCCGGCCGGCGGGCCGGCGGGCTGCTCGGTGCAGGTGCGGACGGTGTGGCGGGGGTGGGTCGCGGGGCGCGGTGGGCTCAGCCGTCGGTGAGGGAGCGCGCGGCGATGCGGGTGACGGCCTGGTGGACGGGGGTGGCGCCGCGGGTGAGTTCCAGGAGGCGCGGGGTGGTGGCGGGCACGGTGAGCAGGTGGGCGAGGACGGCCGCGGCGTCCGGCCGGTCGATCTCGCCGGGGCCGGTGTGTGCGGCGAGGTGGACCAGGCCGGTGCCGGGCCCGTCGCGGAACCAGGCGGGGCGCAGCACGGTGGTGTCGAGGTCGGGGCGGGAGAGCAGGTCGTGGTCGGCCCTGCCCTTGGCGCGCAGGAAGGTTTCCACGAGTGGGTCGGCGGGGTGGTGCGCGGCCGGGTGTGCGCCCATGGCGGAGAGCAGGACGAAGCGGTGTACTCCGGCGAGGCGGGCGGCGTCGGCGAGGGTGAGGACGGCGTCGTGGTCGACCGGGTTGGCGTGTCCGGGGGCGTCGCTGAGGCCCGTGCCGGCGGCGTAGAGGATCGCGTGTGCGCCGGTGAGCAGTTGGGCGAGCTTCTCGGGGGTGGCGGTGGTGAGGTCGGCGAGGGCGGGCAGGGCGCCGACGGCCTGCAGGGTGGCGGCCTGTTCGGGGTGTCGGATGATTCCGGTGACCCGCAGGCCGCGGTCGGTGAGCAGGCGGGTGGTCAGGAGTGCGACCCTGCCGTGGCCGCCCGCGATGACTACCGGCATGGGGGCACTCTACGGTCCGGGTGCCCGCATGCCGGGGATCGCCGCGCTCGGCGGGGCTGTTCGGGCGGGCGGGGGTGGGGTGGGTTCAGAGGGCGACGAAGCGGCGGTTGCCGTCGGCGGCGAGGATGCGGCCGAAGCGCATGCCGGGCAGGTGGGCGGCGACGAGGAGGTCGTCGGTGTCGGCGGCCTGGTCGGCGATGCGGTTGCGTACGGCGCGGGCGGCTGCCGGGTCGATGTCCCAGATGACCTGCCAGTCGCGTTCGGCGAACTGGACGACGGAGTGGACGACGTCGCCGAGCAGCAGGGCCCGGCGGCCGCCGGAGGAGAGCACGTAGACGGTGGTGCCGGGGGTGTGGCCGGGCCGGTGGAGGGCGTCGATGCCGGGGGCGAGGGTGAAGTCGGTGTCGAAGAGTTCGAGTTGGCCCTCGATGGGGGTGAGTTTGGCGATGGCTTCGGGGGTTGCGGCGGCGCCGGTGACGAAGTGCTGCCAGTCGGCGCGGTGGGCGCGGTAGGTGGCGCGGGGGAAGACGGGCCTGTCGTGGACGCTGGCCCAGCCGACGTGGTCGAAGTGGAGGTGGGTGAAGACGACGTCGGTGATGTCGGCGGGGGTGAGGCCGTGGGCGGCGAGCGAGTCGAGGAGTGCTCCCCCGCGGTAGCGGCCGTCGTCGTGGGGGCCGACTCCGGCGTCGACGAGGACGGTGCGTTCGCGGCTGCGGACCAGGAAGCCGCCGAGCGGCAGGGTCAGGGTGCCGTCCGGTTCGCGGTGGTGCTGGTGGCAGGCCCAGGGGTCGTCCACTCCGGGGCGGGTGAGGATGTCGGCGGCGGTCTCGGTGCCCGTTCCGTCCGTGATGGCCAGGACCTCGATGTCGCCGATCCTCATGTGCGTCCCCTCCTGTGGCCGGCTGTCGGTGTGCCCGCGGCGGAGGGCCGGGTCCGTTCGTGGGCTGTCGGCTGCAACCGTCTGGGGTGGTAGGGGATTCCCGCGGGTGGCGTGCCGGGGGGCGGGCCCCGCCGTCCCTTGCCCTGGGGGACGGCGGGGCCTTCCTACCACCCTGCGTCAGGTGGCTTGTTGGGGTCCTGGCCCGGTGGTTGCGCTCAGGCGGGGGCGAGGACGGGGGCCGGCGCGGGGGCGGTGGGCGCGGGCGCGGGGGTGGGGCGGGTGAGGCAGTCGTCGGTGAAGGCGAGGGCGCGCAGGTGGTAGGGGCGGGCGGCGTGGCCGAGGGAGAGGTTGTGGCCGGCGCGGCGGGCGGTGGCCAGGTGGGCGAGGCCGGTGGGGAAGGCGGTGGTGAGGGCGGTGCGGGAGGTCTCGTCCAGGCGCCACCAGTGTTCGTGGTCGGCGAGGGTCAGGCGTACGGGGACGCGGACGCGGGCGGCGAGGGCGGTGTAGCGGGCGGGCCAGGTGGCCAGTTCGCGGGATTCGAGGGTGGGGACGGGGGTGAGCAGGGTGCGGGCGGCGTGGAAGGTGCCGGGCGGGTAGAGGTTCAGGGGGCCCCAGTTGAGGCGGCCGCCGCCGGCGAGGTCGTCGGGGCGGTCCCAGGCGCCGGGGGCGTAGTGCTGGGCGAGGCCGGAGATGTCGCAGCCGAGCAGGGGCAGGTGGGGGTCGGCGGGCCAGTGGGCGGCGAGTTGGAGGGCGATTTTGCCGCCGAAGGAGTGGGCGAGGAGTTGGACGCCGGCGCCGGTGTGGTGGGCGCGGGCGTAGTCGGTGAGGGCGGCGTGGAGGGTGGCGGCCTGGTCGGCGATGAGCTGGCCGTGGGGCAGGCGGTGGGCGGAGGCGCCGTGGCCGGGGCGGTCGATGGCGAGGACGGTGTAGCCGAGGTCGGCGGCGAGGGTGAGCAGGCTGGTGTCGGGGTGGGCGGGGCCGGCGAAGTAGGCGGCGCGCATGCCGCGGCCGTGGATGGCGAGGAGGACGGCTTTGGGGGTGCGGCCTTCGGGTTCGGCGACCAGTGCGGACAGGGGGATGCCGTCGGCGTCGAGGACCAGGGAGCGGGTGCGCAGGTCGTGGTTCACGCGGCCGCTCCGGTGCGGGCGGTGTCGAGGTCGGCGAGCCAGGTGTCGAGGTCGGGGTTGCGCATCAGGGAGGTGCCGATGAGCAGGGCGGCGTAGCCGGCGTCGAGGAGGCGGGCGGCGTCGTGGGGGTGGGTGATGGCGGAGGCGGAGACGGGGGCGCGGCAGCCGGCCGCTTGTAGGGCGGGCAGCAGGCGCAGGCTGCGGCCGAGGTCGCCGTGGTCGCGTTCGCGGGTGCGGATGTCCTTGTTGTTGACGGCGACGACGCAGTCGGTGATGCGGGGCAGTGCGTGGAGTTCGCGTTCGTCGGTGATCTCGACGAAGGGGGTCAGGCCGAGGTCGAGGGCGCAGGTGACCAGGCGGCGCAGGGAGGTGGCGGGCAGCAGGGCGGCGGTGAGCAGGACCGCGGAGGCGCCGAGGGCGCGGGCGGCTTCGAGTTGGGCGGGGCGGGTGAGGAAGTCCTTCTGGAGGACGGGCAGGGTGGTGGCGGCGGTGACGTCGCGCAGCAGTCGGGGGGTGCCGCCGAACCAGCGGCCGGTGACCACGGACAGGCAGGGGGCGCCGGCGTGTTCGTAGCGGGTGACGAGGTCGGTGACGGTGCGCTTGCCGAGGAGGTCGGTGCCGTGGGGGTCGCGGAGTTTGACTTCCATGACCAGGGGGCGGGTGGCGGTGAGCAGCGCGTCGATGAAGCTGGGGCTCATGGGTGCGTCTCCTGCGGGCGCGGGTGCCAGGCGCGGGTGAGGGCGGTGACGGCTTCGTGGGTGAAGCGGCCGGTGCGGTCGCGGGCGGCGGAGTCGATGTCGGCGCCGGCGTAGAGGGGGTGGTCGGTGATGGTGCGGTAGGTGTCGCGGTTGGTGGTGTTGAGGCCGCCGGCGAGGAGGAAGGGGATGGTGAGTCGGGGGAGCAGGGCGTGGACGTGGGCGGGGTCCAGGGGTTGGCCGGTGGAGCCGATGCGGCCGTCGTCGGTGACGGTGTCGAGGAGGAACAGGTCGCAGCCGGCGCGTTCGAAGGCGCTGGTGAAGGCGCGTTCCAGGCAGCGTCCGCGGGAGAGGTGGAGGACTTTGACGAGGACGGCGTAGGGCAGGTGTTCGCGGAGTTCGGTGACGAGGGTGGGGCTTTGGTAGGCGTGGAGCTGGATCCAGCGGATGCCGGTGGCGCGGGCGAGGGCGGCGAGGGTGGGGGCGTCGTCGAGGAAGGTGACGAGGACGGGTTCGAGGCCCAGGCGGATGGCGGTGGCGGCGAGGTCGGCGAGGCGGTCGGCTTCGAGGTCGGCGGGGCCGTCGGGGATGCCGTGCCACAGGCCGACCAGGGTGGGGCCGGTGTCGGCGAGGAGGGTGAGGTCGGCGCGGGTGCGGGCGCCGCAGACTTTGAGGTGGCCTGGGCGTTGGGGGGCCAGCAGGGCGGTGGGGGCGGTCATTTGCCCAGTCCCAGCATGGCGGCGATGCGGTTGTACTGGATCTCGTTGCTGCCGGAGTAGATGGTGCCGGCCACGGCGTTGCGGACGTCCTTCTCCAGTCCGTATTCGGACATGTAGCCGTTGCCGCCGAAGACCTGGACGGCGGCCAGCGAGGTGGCGAGGTTGGATTCGCTGGTGAGGAGTTTGGCGATGGCCATGTCGACGGTGACGTTGTCGCCTGCTTCCAGGCGTTGGGCGGTGTCGTAGAGCCACTTGCGGGCGGTTTCGAGGCGGATCTTGGTGTCGACGATCTTGTTGGCGACCGACTGGTAGGAGCCGATGGGTTTGCCGAAGGACATGCGGGTCTTGGCGTAGTCGAGGCAGCGGGCGAGGCGGTGCTGCATCTCGCCGGTGTTGACGATGAAGGTGTAGAGGATTTCGCGTTTCATGACGTGGTCGAGGACGAGGAAGCCGCCGCCGACGCGGCCCAGGACGCGGTCGGCGGGTACGCGCACGTCGTCGAGGTAGAGCTCGGAGAGGGGGGAGGTGCGCAGGCCCATCTTCTTGATGGGGTTTCCGGTGGTGAGGCCGGGGGTGTCGGCGTCGAGGAGGAAGGCGGTGACGCCCAGGGCGCCGCCTTGGGGGTGGGTGCGGGCGTAGACGACGATGACGTCGGCGACGGGGCCGTTGGAGACGAAGGTCTTGGCGCCGTTGAGGATGAAGTGGTCGCCGTCGCGTACGGCGCGGGTGCGCATCTGCATGGCGTCGGAGCCGGACTCGGACTCGGTGATGGCGTGGGCGCCGATGGCGTCGCCGGAGGCGATGCGGGGCAGGTAGGCGTCTTTGAGGGCGGGTGAGCCGAAGGCCTGGAGGGGGACGCCGGTGGAGGCCATGGAGGTGGTGACGGAGAAGTTGAGGCCGCCGTCGCGGCAGGTGTGGCCGAGGCCTTCGAGGACGTACATGGTGGTGAGCAGGGACTGGCCCAGGCCGCCGTAGCGTTCGTCGAAGGGCAGGGAGAGGATGCCGGTCTTCTGGATCATGCGCCACTTGTCGTGGGAGAAGGCGGCCTGTTCGTCGCCTTCGATGTGGCCGGCGCTCAGGTCGTCGCCGAAGCGGGCCAGGCCCTCGCGCAGGGCCGTCTGGTCGGCGTTCCAGCGGATCACGGATGTGCCGCCTTCCTCCCGGGCTGTCGTTGTGGGCCCGGGGTGGCAGGCCGGCGCTCGGGGGCGCCGGCTCACGTCGATGTCCAAGGGCCCACCGCGGGGGCCCGGGCCCCCGGGGTGGGGGCGGCGGGCCCCGGTGGGGGCGCGGGGTGCCTAGTAGGCGGAGGAGGAGTGGGCGTCGAGCTGGTGGACCTCGTCGCCGCGCAGGGCCGGGGAGAAGACGCACACCAGGCGCAGGTCCTCGTCGGGGCCGGCGACGAGGTAGTGGGCGTCGTGCTCGTCGAGGGCGTAGAGGCGTCCGGGGGTGATGGGGTGGGAGGTGCCGTCCATGTCGATGACCTCGCCGGAGCCGGCGATGCAGTAGCAGGCCTCCAGGTGGTTGCGGTATTCCAGGCGGGACTTGGTGCCGGCGTTGACGAGGGTGTCGGTGAGGCTGTAGCCGAGGCCGTCGCTCTCTACGAGGAAGCGGCGGGACAGGCCGTTGCCCCATTCGACGGTCTTCACGTCGGCCAGGTCGCGGATCAGCATGCGGGTTGTTCCTCTCGGGTCGTGGTGCCGGGGGTGGTGGGGGTGGGCGAGGTGGTGCCGGGTCCGCCGGGCCCGTGCGGGTGGGCGGGGCGGAGGTCGGTGAGGAAGGTCTGGAGCTCCGTGACGGGGTCGAGGCCTTCGGTCAGTGCGTGTTCCACGCGGGCGACGGCGGCGGAGCCGATGATCGCCGCGTCGGCGCCGCAGGCGGCGACGGCCTGGAGGTCGGCGGCGGTCTTGACGCCGAAGCCGACGGCGACGGGTGTCGCGGGGGCGGCGGTGCGCAGTGCGGTGACGGTGGTGGTGAGGGTGTGGTGGCCGGTGGCGGGGGTGGTGCCGGAGCGGCCGTAGTGGGCGACGAGGTAGACGTAGGCGCCGTGGGCGTCGCGGGCGGCGGTGTGGAGGGTCTGGGGGGTGGAGGCGGGGTAGCAGGTGGTGACCTGGGGCAGGCCGGTGTCGTGCAGGGCGGCTTGCCAGGTGGGGCGTAGGCGTGGGGGCAGGGCGTGGATGAGCAGGGCGCGGGCTCCGGCGGCGGCGACTTGGCGGGTGGTGTGGGTGGGGTCGCGGTGGCGCAGGCTGTGGCTCCAGTCGGCGAGCAGGACGACCTTGAGGTGGTGCAGTCGGGGGGTGAGGTCGGCGAGGGCGTCCAGGACGGTGTCCAGGGTGGTGCCGGCGTCGAGGGCGCGGTCGGCGGAGCGGCGGATGACGGGGCCGTCGGTGGGTGAGTTGGGGAAGGGGACGGCCAGTTCGAGGACGTCGACGTGGTGTTCGTCGAGCATCAGGGCGAGGTCGGTGAGGCGGTCGGCGGGGTCGCCGGCGTTGAGGAACAGGGCCAGGCCCAGGCGGCCGTGGGGGAAGAGGGGTTCAGGCACGGGTGGGCTCCTGGCGGTGGGCCGCGCGGGTGACGTGGGTGGATCGGGCCGCTGTGGTGGCGAGGCGTTCGGCCAGGGCGCGGGGGGCGCCGTCGGTGAGGGCGTCCAGGGCGGCGGTGTAGGCGGTGTTCCAGTGGGTGTGGCGGCCGGAGGCGAGGGCGAGGGCGGCGGCGTTGAGGGCGATGGTGTGGGTGGCGGTGTCGCCGGCCTGTGCGGCGAGGGCGCGCAGGAAGTGGCCGGTGAGGTCGTCGGGGTGGGGGGCGAGGTCGGCGAGGGTGCCGGTGTGGGGGGCGAGGGAGCCGGCGGGCAGGTGGATGGTGCCGGTGGGGGTGTGCAGGGTGTTGTCGGCGAAGGGCAGGAGTTCGTCGGCGCCGGCGCTGTTGTGGGCCAGCCAGATGGTGCGGGTGTTGACGTGCGCGGTCAGGGGGCGCAGTGCGTCGAGGGCGGTGGGGGTGGCGACGCCGGTGAGCTGGGCGGTGACGGGGACGGTGGCGATCAGGGGGCCGAGGGTGTTGAGGAAGGCGCCGAAGGGTTTGAGGGTGAGGGGGTAGAGGGTGCGGGCCAGGCGGGTGAGGGCCGGTGGGTAGACGTGGGGGCCGGCGAAGGCGATGCCGTGGTGGGCGAGGTGGTCGGCGGTGGCAGTGTGGCTGGGGGTGAGGGTGATGCCGAGGCGTTCGAGGAGGTCGACGGAGCCGGCGGTGCTGGTGTAGGCGCGTGAGCCGGTCTTGACGACGGGTATGCCCATGGCGGCGGCGGTGAGGGCGGTGGCGGTGGAGAGGTTGAAGGTGGCCGGTCCGCCGCCGGTGCCGACGATGTTGACGCTGCCGGGGTGGGTGGGGCCGGGGTGGGGGGTGCGTTCGGTGAGGGAGGTGAGCAGGGCGGTGAGGGTGGCGGGGTCGGGCAGGCGGGTGGTGAGGCCGGCCAGCAGGGCCGCTGCCTGGGCCCGGTCGCTGTCGGCCGGGCCCAGGGTGCGGTGTTCGAGCTGGTCCCACCACGAGCGCCAGGCCTCCAGGTCGACGGGGCGGGCGGCGAGGAGCGCGGTGAGGGCCGGGTGCATCGTGGTCAGCCGCCCACGGTGGCGCCGGCGGTGGCGCGGCGTTCGGTGATGAAGGCGTCGATGGCGGTGACCGAGCGGAAGTTGTTGGGGTCGAGGTCGGTGTCGTCGACGGGCAGGGTGAAGTGGTCCTCGACCCAGGCGATGAGTTTGAGGACGCCGAGGCTGTCGATGACGCCGTCGGAGAGCAGGTCGTGGTCGTCGGCGAGCTGGTCGGGGGTGATGTCGGGCAGGAATTCCTCGATGAGGAACCGCTTGATCTGGGTGGTGTTGCTCATGGCGGGTGACTCCCTTGCTGGGGTGGGCGGTTGTGGGTGTGGGTGTGGGTGTCAGGGCGTGGGGGTGGGCAGGACGGCTTTGCGGTCGACCTTGCCGGTGGCGGTCTTGGGCAGGGGGGTGTCGTGGATGGCGAGCTTCTCGGGGACGGCGGCGCGTGGCAGGTTGCGGGCCAGGTGCTCGCGCAGGACGAGGGTGTTGAGGGTGGAGCCGGGGGTGCGCTGGACGGCGGCGTGCAGGCGTTTGCCGGTCAGCGGGTCGCTTTCGGCGGCGACGGCGGCTTCGCGTACGTCGGGGTGGGTGAGCAGGACGCGTTCGATCTCGGCGGTGTTGACCGCGACGCCGCGGACCTTGACCTGGAAGTCGGCGCGGCCGGTGAGGTGGATGCGGCCGGTGTCGTCGCGGGTGACGAGGTCGCCGGTGCGAAACCAGCGGCGGCCTTCGCCGGCGCCTTCGGGCCGGGTGGTGAAGCGTCCGGTGTCGCGGGAGCGGTCGAGGTAGCCGGCGGCCTGGAAGGGGGTGGAGACGTGGAGTTCGCCGCTGCCCGCGCCGTGCAGGGGGGTGCCGTCGTCGGTGGTGATGAGGGTGCGTACGCCGGGCAGCGGGGTGCCGATGGGCACGGGCAGGGCGGCTGCGGCGTCCAGGCGGTCCAGGCGGTGCAGGAAGCTGTCGTTGGTCTCGGTGCAGCCGTAGATGTTGTACAGGTGGGCGGTGGGCAGCAGGGCGGGCAGGGCGGCGAGGGTGCGGGCGTCGATGGCGTCGCCGGTGAACGCGGCGTGTTCGATGCTGTCGAGGACGGTGGTGGTGCCTGCGGTGGCCTGGACGAGCAGGGCGTAGGCGAGGGGGACGGCCTGCAGCACGTGGGGGCGGTGGCGCTTGAGCTGGGTGAGCAGGTGGCGGGCGTTGAGGGCGTGGGCGGGGTCGATGAGCAGGCAGGTGCCGCCGGCGGCGAGGGTGGCCCACACGTCCAGGAGGGCGAGGTCGAAGTTGAGGGGCGCGTAGTTGGCGACGGTGCGGCCGGGGCCGAGGTCGAAGGTGTCGTGGGCCCAGGCGGTGAAGCGGTCCACGGCGCTCTGCGCGAGGGGGACGATCTTGGGCAGGTCGGTGGAGCCGGAGGTGGTGAGCATGAAGGAGGTGCCGGCGGCCAGGGTGGGCGGCGGGGCGGGGCGGGGCAGGGCGGGCAGGGCCGGGGCGTCCTGGCCGAGGGGGGTGAGCAGGTGGCGGGCGCCGGCCTGGGCGAAGAGGGCGGCCAGCAGGGCGGGGGCGAGCTGCGGGGAGGGCAGCAGGAAGGGGCGGCGTTCCATCAGGCAGGCCAGGACCAGGGCGATCGCGCCGGGTGACTTGACGGCGATCAGGCCCACCGGTTCCCCCGGCGCCAGGTCGAGGGCGGTGAGGCGGGCGCGTTCGGCTTCGGCGGCCTCGGCGAGTTCGGCGTAGCTGACGGTGTGTTCGTGCCACAGCAGGGCCGGGGCGGTGGGCCGGGTGCGGGCGTGGTGGGTGAACGCGTCGGGCAGGGCCAGCGGCGGCGCGGTGTCCGGCGTCGTGCGGGCTGCGGGGGTGGTGGTCATGGGGTTCACTCCCCCGCCGGTGCGATGCGTGCCCAGCCGGCCTTGACGGCGGTGCCCGTGTCGGTGGCGATGGTGAAGCGCACCACCGTGCCCCGGTCGTGGGGCTGGAGGGTCAGGCGCAGTTCGGTGCCGGGGCGGGTGGGGGCGGCGAAGCGGGCGCCGAGGGCGGTGAGGCGGGTGGCATCGCCGCCGGCGTGGCGGTCGGTGATCTGTTCGGCGGCCAGGGCGAGGAGGTGCATGCCGTGGGTGATGGTGCCGGGGAAGCCGGCGGCTTTCGCGGCGTCCTCGTCGAGGTGGATGGGGTTGAGGTCGCCGCAGGCGTGGGCGTAGGCGGTGGTGTCGGCGGCGGTCAGGACGTGGGTGGAGGTGTGGGTGTCGCCGTCGGGGGTGGTGCCCGGGTGGGCGGCGGGCGCCAGGGTGCCGTGGGGTTCGGTGCGGGTGGCGCCCAGCAGGAGGGCGGCGGTGACGAGGTCGGCGAGCGGGGTGCCGGTGGCCGCGTCGGTGAGGCGGGTGGTCAGGGCCAGGCGGGTGCCTCGGGCCTCGCGCCGTACGGCGGTGACCTCGACGGTGACGTCGAGGTCACCGGGGGTGAGGGGGGTGTGGGTGTGGATCTCCTGGGCGAGGTGGATGACGCCGGTGAAGGCGCTGTCGCCGGCGGTGAGGGTGGTGACGGTGTGCTGGGCGAGGGCGTGGGCGGCGACGAAGGGGTGTGCGGGGCTCGCTGCCCTGGGGTGGGGGGCGGGCAGGTGGGCGCGGGCGGCGGCCCGGTAGGCCGCCAGGTCCTGGGCGCTGACGTGCAGGCGGGTGCGCGAGAGCGGCCCCGGTGCGGCGGGTGTGGCGGTGGGGGCGGGTGTGGTCGTGGGTGCGGTCATAGCGGGGTCACCACCAGGGTCGTGTTGTGGCCGCCGAAGCCGAACGAGTTGGACAGGGCCGCTCCCGGGCGGATCGGGCGCGGTGCGGTGTGGACGACGTCGAGGTCCAGGTCCTCTTCGGTCTTCTCGTGGTTGGCGGTGGGAGGGACGGTGCGGGTGTTCATGGCCTGGATCGCGGCGATCAGCTCGACGGCGCCGGCGGCGCCGATCAGGTGGCCGATGGCGCCCTTGGTGGAGGTGACCGGCACGCCGTGGGGGCCGAACACGGCGCGCAGGGCGGCGGCTTCGGCCCGGTCGTTGGCCACGGTGGAGGTGCCGTGGGCGTTGACGTGGGCGATGTCGCCGGGGGTGAGGCCCGCGTCGGCGAGGGCGGCGCGCATCGTGGCGGCGGCGCCGGCGCCGTCGGGGCGCGGGTTGGACAGGTGGTAGGCGTCCGCGCCGGCACCGTACCCGGCGAGCAGCGCGTAGGGGGTGCGGCCGCGGGCGCGGGCGTCGGCGAGGCGTTCCAGGACGAGGAAGCCGGCGCCCTCGCCCATCACGAAGCCGTCGCGGTCGGCGTCGAAGGGGCGTGAGGCGCGCTCGGGTTCGTCGTTGCGCAGGGAGTGCGCGCCGAGGTTGCCGAACGCGGCCAGGGTGACGGGGGTGAGGGTGGCCTCGCAGCCGCCGGCGATCACCACGTCCGCCCGTCCGCTTTCCAGCAGCAGCGCCGCGTGGCCGATCGCGTCCGCGCCGGAGGCGCAGGTGGTGGCGATGGTCAGTGCCGGCCCGCTCCACGCCAGGCGCATCGCGATCTGGGCGGCGGCCGCGTTGGGCATGGTGACCAGCGGCATCAGCGGGGAGACCCGCAGCGGCCCGTGCTCGGTGTACAGCGCGGACTCGCGGTCGCTGGTGGTGCGTCCGCCCACCGCGGTGCCGACCACGATGGCGCTGCGTCCGGCCTGCGGCTGGGGGTGGCCGGCGTCGGCGTGGGCGGCCAGCGCGGCGAGGGTGCCGTAGTGGGCGAACGGGTCGAGGCGGCGGGCGTCCTTGGCGGGGACGAGTGCGTTGTCGGGCAGGGCGGTGACCTTGCAGCCCAGGCGTACCCGGTGGCGGGCCAGGGCGGGGTCGGTCAGGGCGGTGGCGGTGGAGCGCCCGGAGGCGACGGTGCGCCAGAACTCCTCGACGCTGTGGCCGGCGGGGCTGACCACGCCGAGGCCGGTGACGGCGATGGGCGGCCGGTGGCGGGGGGCCATGGCTTCGTCTCCTCTGCGCTGCGCGCGGGCTTGGCGGCGGTGGACGTAGGCGGGGCGGGTCAGATCAGGCCGGTCTGGGCGGCGGCGGTCAGGAACGCGTCGGCGGCGAAGTCGATGTCGGCGGCGGTGTGGCGGGCGGTGACCGCGATGCGCAGCCGGGCGAGGTCGTTGGGCACGGCGGGGGTGACGACGGGCAGGCCGATGACGCCGGCCTTGCGGCAGGCGGTGGCGTAGTCGTAGGCGGCGTCGTCGGAGCCGGCGATGACGGGCAGCACGGCGGTGGTGGAGTCCATGGTGGAGATGCCGGCGTCGTTGAGGCGCCGGCGCAGCCGCTGGGCCTGGGTCTGGGTGTGGGTGACGCGTTCGGGTTCGCGGCGCAGGATCCGCAGGGATTCCAGGGCGGCGCCGGTCTGGGCGGGGCCGAGGGCGGCGGAGAAGAGGAACGGGCGGGCGGCGTAGCGCAGGTGGCCGATGAGGTCGTGGCTGCCGGCGACCCAGCCGCCCATGGAGGGGATGGCCTTGGAGAGGGTGCCGAGTTTGATGTCGACGCGCACGGTGTGGTTGAAGTGTTCCTCGATGCCGCCGCCGGTTTCGCCGATGACGCCCAGGGCGTGGGCTTCGTCGACCATGAGCAGGGCGTCGTAGCGGTCGCAGACCTCGCGCAGTGCGGGCAGCGGGGCGATGTCGCCGTCCATGGAGTAGACGCTGTCGACGATGACCAGGCGTACTCCGGTGGTGGAGGCGGCCTTGAGGCGGCGTTCCAGGTGGTCGACGTCGTTGTGGCGGAAGCGGGTGACGGTGGCGCCGGACAGGCGGCAGCCGTCGACGATGGAGGCGTGGTCGTACTTGTCGATCAGGACGGTGTCGCCCTGGCCGACCAGGGCGCCGACGGTGCCGACGTTGGCGGCGTAGCCGGAGCCGAAGACCAGGGCGCGTTCGCGGCGGGCGAAGCGGGCGACCTCCGCTTCCAGTTCCTCGTGCAGGGGGATGGTGCCGGCCAGGGCCCGTACGCCGTGGTTGCCGGTGCCGTAGACGTCGACGGCGGCCTTGGCGGCGGCCACCACGCGCTCGTCGCCGGCCAGGCCCAGGTAGCTGTAGCCGGACATCATGAGCAGGCGCTCGCCGTCGAGGTCGCAGTAGGCGCTGTCGCGTTCCATCGTGTAGGCGACGAAGCTGTTGCGCCGGGAGGGGTCGGGCTCCAGTGCGGCCACGCGGGCGTTCGTTGCGGCCAGCTTCGGCTCCAGGCGGTCCCATGCTCCGGTGGCGTTCACGGGCGTTTCTCCTTCACGGCGTCACGGTTTTCACGGCTTTCGCGGGCTGTCGTTTCCGGCCCTGGGGGTGGTGCCGGGGCCGGGGCCGGTTGTTCTCCGGTTGGTGTCCGGTTGGTGTCCGGTCGATTCGGGGCCGGTTTTCGGTCCGGTGTTCGCCCGGGGTGTTCTGCGGGGGTGTCCGGGGGCGGTTCCGGGTGGCTTCGGGGGTGTTTTCTCGAAGCGTTCACGCGGGGTGCTCAAGGATGGCTACATTTCTACGGCAGGATGCGCAAGGCGTCCGCAATAGGTGCTTTCCTGGCCTGCGGGAACGCTCTGACGTGCGGAAACCTTGCGCCTACGACGTATCGACCGGCCGGTGGGTATGTTTCCGTTACCGGTGTTGACACCGCGCGATGCGGCGAATGTATGGTCGAAATCCGCTGAAACCGAACGGCTGGTCGGCGGTTTATCGTTCCGATCCGCATGTCCCATGCCGACGGCCCGGTACGGGCCGTCACTTCCGCTTTGACTCGAGGGGGTTGGAGCTCGTGTTGAAAGGCTTCAGGGAAGACGGTGCGTCCGGTAGATCGGGGGCGCGCGCATGCTGATCCGCCTCACCGGTCTGGTGGCCGTCGAGCACGAGGACGGCGCTCCGCAGCACCTGTCCAGCGCCCAGGCCCAGGTGGCGTTCGCCCGCCTGGTGCTGGAGCGTTCCAGTGGCACCAGCCGCGACCAGCTGGCCGACACCATCTGGCCCGACGGTCTGCCCGACACCTGGGCCTCGGCGCTGCGCAGTGTGGTGAGCCGGGTGCGGGCCTTCGTCACGGCCCCCGGCCAGGGTCCCGGTGCGACTCCGCTGATCGCCCAGGGCGGGCGGTACGTGCTGCGTCTGCCCGCGGACGCGGCGGTGGACCTGGAGGCCGCGGCGTCGGCGGTCGGCGAGGCCGGCGAGGCGCTGGCCGCGGGCGGCCACGCGGT
>NZ_JAHSQD010000167.1 GCF_020103755.1 Streptomyces sp. LS1784 | reverse complement strand
GGGGCTGGGCGGCCGAGTCCTACGAGCACCGGGAGGCGGTGACCTGCGTGGCCGCGCCGGTCGCGGGCAGCGGCGGGCGGACGGTCGCGGCCTGTGCGCTGAGCGCCCCGGCGAGCGAGGTGCCGCCGGCCGAACTGGCCCGGATGGTGCCGGAACTGCTCTGCACCGCCGAGGCGATCTCGCTCGCGTACGGCGGCTCGCCTACTCCTCGCTGGTGCGAGAACCGTTGCGGTGCCAGGCCCGCGGGGCACGCCAGCCGTACTTCAGCGCGAGCATCCGCAGCCCGAAGGCGGTGAGTGCGGCGGCGGTGCCGGTCACGCCGGTGAGCCGGTCGGCGGCGATCAGCAGCGCGACCACGGTGGCGCCGACCAGGGCCGGGACGGCGTAGATCTCCCGGTCCCAGCGCAGCAGCGAGGGGATCTCCCCGGCCAGCACGTCGCGGATCACGCCGCCGCCGGCCGCGGTCACCATGCCGAGCGCGATCGCCGCGACCGAGCCGAGCCCGAAGTCGTGCGCCTTGGCGGTGCCGGTGACGCAGAACAGCCCGAGCCCGAGCGCGTCCAGGGTCTGCACCGCCCGGTTGATCCGCTCGACCTCCGGGTGCAGGAAGAACACCACCAGCGCGGCGGCCAGCGGGGTCATGAAGTAGCCGAGGTTGGTGAACGCGGCGACCGGGGTCGCGCCGATCACCAGGTCGCGCATCACCCCGCCGCCCAGGGCGGTGACCTCCGCCAGCACACAGATTCCGAAGATGTCCATGTTCTTGCGGACGGCGAGCAGACCCCCGGAGAGGGCGAAGACGAATATGCCGACGAGGTCCAGCGACTGCTGCACGTCGGACGGGAAGAGCTGGGATGTCACCGTCCATGTGTACCCGATGTGCCCGGGTGCTCCGGCGAACGATCATGCTTCGGACACCAACGCCCCGTGGGAGACCGGGCGAACCCGCTCCCCGCAGCCGCCCGGGCCCGCACCGGGCGGAGCCGGCCGACGGCGCACGGACGACGAAGAGGCCGCCCGCCCCGGAACCCCGGGGTGGGCGGCCTCTGTCTCACGAGCGCCGACCGTCAGGAGCCGGCGGCGTCGGCCGGCACGTTCTGCTCGGGGCCGCGCTGGTCGTTCCCCTCGCCAAGCTCGGGGCCGTGCTGGTCGTTCCCCTCGCCAAGCTCGGGACTGTGCTAGTCGTTCCCCTCGCCAAGCTCGGGACTGTGCTAGTCGTTCCCCTCGCCAAGCTCGGGGAAGTGACAAGCCACCTGGTGCCCGGTCTTGAGCGCCACCAGCGGCGGCTCCTGGCTCGCGCACACGTCCTGCGCCTTCCAGCACCGGGTGCGGAAGC
Organism: Streptomyces sp. LS1784; assembly: GCF_020103755.1. Taxonomy (GTDB): domain Bacteria; phylum Actinomycetota; class Actinomycetes; order Streptomycetales; family Streptomycetaceae; genus Kitasatospora. Next base: position 13,519 of record NZ_JAHSQD010000167.1, on the reverse strand, counting down.
GGCAGCCGCTGGGCGGGTTGATCGGCGAGGGGACGTCGCCCTTGAGCAGGATGCGCTCGCGGCCCGCGCGCTGGCGGCGGCGCGGGTCGGGGACGGGCACCGCGGACATCAGCGCGTTGGTGTACGGGTGCATCGGGCTGCTGTAGAGCGAGTCCCGGTCGGCGATCTCCACGATCTTGCCGAGGTACATCACCGCGACCCGGTCCGAGACGTGCCGGACCACCGAGAGGTCGTGCGCGATGATCAGGTAGGTCAGTCCGAGCTCCTGCTGGAGGTCGTCCAGCAGGTTGACCACCTGCGCCTGGATCGAGACGTCCAGCGCGGAGACCGGCTCGTCCGCGACGATCATCTTCGGCTTCAGCGCGAGCGCCCGGGCGATGCCGATGCGCTGGCGCTGCCCGCCGGAGAACTCGTGCGGGTAGCGGTTGTAGTGCTCGGGGCTGAGCCCGCACAGTTCCAGCAGTTCCTGGACGGTCTTCTTGAGCCCGGCCTCCGGCACCGCGTTCTGGAGCCTGAACGGCGCGCCGACGATGGTGCCGACGGTGTGCCGGGGGTTCAGCGAGGAGTACGGGTCCTGGAAGATCATCTGGATGTCGCGGCGCAGCGGCCGCATCGCCCCGACGCCCAGGTGGGTGATGTCGGTGCCCTCGAACTCGATGGTCCCACCGGTCGGTTCGTCGAGCCGGGTGACCAGTCGGCCCATGGTCGACTTGCCGCAGCCGGACTCGCCCACGACGCCCAGCGTCTCGCCGGCGTTGACCGTGAAGTCGATGCCGTCCACGGCCCGCACCGCGCCGGTCTGGCGCCGCAGCAGCCCGCTGCGGATCGGGAAGTGCCGGGTCAGGCCGGTCACCTTCAGCAGCGGTTCGCGGTCGGAGGCGGGTGCCGGCGACGGGATCGGGGCCGCCTGAGTGTCCGTCATCGGTTCTCTCCAGAAAGGTGGTACGAGGCCGGGCTCACAGCCGGGGCGCGATCTCTTCGGCGAAGATGCGGTGCCGCTCGTCGGCCGACAGGTGGCAGGCCGCGAAGTGCCCGGGCGCGGCCTCGGCCAGCACCGGGAGCTCGCTCGTGGAGCGCCCGTCGGTCAGGGCGGCGTACGGGCAGCGCGGGTGGAAGGCGCAGCCCGTCGGCACGTTGATCAGGCTGGGCGGGGTGCCCTTGACCGGGACGAGCCGGTCCTGGAGCTCCCGGTCCAGTCGCGGCATCGAGCCCAACAGGCCCCAGGTGTAGGGGTGTTCGGGCGCGTCGAAGAGGGTCTCGGCCGGGCCGCGCTCGACGCACTTGCCGCCGTACATGACCAGGATGTCGTCGGCCAGCTCGGCGACCACCCCGAGGTCGTGGGTGATGATGATGACGGCGGAGCCGAACTCCTCCTGGAGGTCACGGATGAGGTCCAGGATCTGTGCCTGGACGGTGACGTCCAGGGCGGTGGTGGGCTCGTCGGCGATCAGCAGCGAGGGGTCGTTGACCAGCGCCATGGCGATCATGGCGCGCTGGCGCATGCCGCCGGAGAACTGGTGCGGGTAGTCGTCCACCCGGCGGTCGGGCTGCGGGATGCCGACCCGGTCGAGCATCTCGACCGCGCGGGCCCGGGCCTGCTTCTTGTTCGCCTCGGGGTGGTGCACCCGGTAGGCCTCGACGATCTGCTGCCCCACCGTGTAGTAGGGGTGCATCGCGGTCAGCGGGTCCTGGAAGATCATCGCCATGTCCCGGCCGCGCAGTTGGCGCACCCGGTCCGGGCCGGCCGCGATCAGGTCCTCGCCGTTCAGCCGGATCTCGCCGCTGATCCGGGCCCGCTTGGAGCGGTGCAGGCCCATGATGCCCAGCGAGGTGACGGACTTGCCGGAGCCGGACTCGCCGACGATGCCGAGGGTGCGTCCCTTGTGCAGGTCGAAGCTGACCCCGTCCACCGAGCGGACCAGGCCGTCGTCGGTGTCGAAGTGGATCCGCAGGTCGCGGACCGAGAGGAAGGGGTCGCCGGACGGGGTCTGCGCGGCGTCCGCCGGGGTCTTCTGGAGGTCGGTCACGAGAGCCTCACCCGGGGGTCGACGAGGGCGTACAGGAGGTCGACCACGAGGTTGCAGGCGACGATGAAGAAGGCGGCGAGCAGGGTGACGCCGAGGATCTTGGGCAGGTCGTTGTCGGAGATCGCCTGGACGGCGAACTGGCCGACGCCCTGGAGCGAGAAGACCTGCTCGGTGATCAGCGCGCCGCCGAGCAGCAGCCCGAGGTCCATGCCGAAGATCGTGACGATCGGGGTGAGCGCGGCGCGCAGCCCGTGCCGGGTGACGACCTTGCTCTCGACCAGGCCCTTGGCCCGGGCGGTGCGGATGTAGTCCTCGCTCATGGTCTCCAGCATTCCGGCGCGGGTGAGCCGGGCGTAGAGGGCGGAGTAGAGGAAGGCCAGCGAGATCCAGGGCAGGATCAGGTTGCGGGCCCACATCAGCGGGTCGTCGGTGAAGTCGACGTAGTGCAGGTTGTCCAGGATCGGCCACTCGTAGCTGAACAGCGTGAGCAGCAGCGCGCCGGTGAAGAAGACCGGCAGCGAGACGCCGGCGAGGGCGACGCCCATGGAGAGCCGGTCGAAGATCGACCGCGGCTTGAGGGCGGAGACGACGCCGGTGGCGACGCCGGAGACCAGCCAGAGCACGGCCGCGCCAGCGGCCAGCGACATGGTGACCGGGATCCGCTTGGACAGCTCGGGCCAGACCTCCAGGTGGTTCTTGAAGGAGTAGCCGAAGCAGGGGACGTGGCAGGTGGCCGGTTCCGGCCCGAACTTGTACTCGGCGCCGCTGACCAGCCCCTTGAGGAAGTTCCAGTACTGGGAGTACAGCGGCTGGTCGAGGCCGAGGTTCTGCTTGACCGCCGCGATCGCCTCGGGTGAGGGGTTCTTCCCGATGTACTGGGCGGCCAGTTGGTCGGCCGTCTCGCCGGCGAGTCGCGGGAGCAGGAAGAAGATCGCGAAGGTGACCGCGCTGACGACCAGCAGCAGAATCACCGCCGCGAAGATCCTGCGGATGATGTAGGCAAACACAGTTGGGCGGCTCCGGCGGCCCGCCGCCGTCCGGGGTCTTCCGGACGGCGGCGGGCGCCGCTGCCTTCACCTGCCTTCAGGGATGCGGAGCCAGGCTCTTACTTGGTGGAGCCGATGTTCAGGTAGTCGTACTCACCGGAGAACGCCGGGGTGGAGACCATGTTGGTGGCGTTGTCCGGGCGGTACAGGAAGACCTTGAAGTAGGTCAGCGGGACGATGACCGCCTGCTCCATGACCTTCTTGTCGATGTCGGCGTAGGTCTTCTCGCGGGCCGCCTTGTCCGGGTTGACGGCGGCGTCGTCGAGCAGCTTGTTGACCGCCGGGTCGTTCAGCTGGGAGAGGTTGCTGTTGCCGGAGGCCTTGATCGCCCGGCCGTCGACGATCTGCTGCAGGAAGCCGTAGCCGGTCGGCCAGTCCGCGCCCCACTGCATCATCATCAGACCGATGTTGTGGTCCTGGGTGAACTGCGGGGCACCGGCGCTGTCGGTCAGGTACTTGCCCTGCGGGTACTGCTGGATCTCGGCGTTGATGCCGACCTTCTTCAGCGCGGCCTGGATCGAGGTGGCGGCGGCGACCTCGGTGGCGCGCTCGGTGCGGGCGGAGAGCACGGTGTTGATGCTGTCCTTGCCACAGGCCTTCAGGGCGTCCTTGGCCTTGGCCTCGTCACCCTTGTTGTCCTTGGTCTCGAACAGGTTGAAGTCCTGGTGGCCCGGGATGTCCGGCGGGAGCACCGTGTTGGCGACCTGGCCGCGGATCGGGCCGCCCTCGGCGGTCTGCACCGAGACCTTGTCGATCGCGAACTGGACGGCCTTGCGGCACTCGATGTTGTCGAACGGAGCGACCTTGCTGTTGATCGCCAGGTAGACCAGGCGGCCGCCGTAGGCGTTGTCGGTGCTGGCCTTGAGCTTCGGGTTCTGCAGGATCTGCGCCTGGGTCTGCGGGTCGACGCCGCCGCCCACCAGGTCGACCTGGGCGTTGCCGGCCAGCAGGTCCTTGTCGATCGTGGCCTGGTCGATGTTCATCTTCAGCACGATCTTCTCCGGCAGCTGCTTCCGGATCGGGTCGGTGCTGGCGTCCCAGTTGGTGTTCGGCACCAGGACGGCCTGCTTGCCGTCCTCGTAGGACTCGAACTTGAAGGAGCCCGAGGACACGATGTGCTTCACGTAGTCGGCACCGGTGTCCTTGGCCTGCGGGACCGGCGCGGTCTGCGGGGCGCTGACCAGGTAGTCGAAGTCCGCGAACGGGTGCTTCAGGTGGAAGACGATCGTGGTGTCGTCCGGCGTCTCGATCGAGTTCAGGCCGCCGGCCTTGTCCTTGTACGGACCCTCGTACGGCGTCTCGTTGTCGACCAGCAGGTCGTGGAAGTAGGTCGGGCCGTTGGAGTTCACGTCCGGCGCGAAGTTGGAGCGCTCGACGGCGTACTTGACGTCCTTCGAGGTGATCGGGGTGCCGTCGTCGTACTTCAGGCCCTTGCGCAGCTTGTACGTCCAGGTGAGGCCGTCCGCGCTGGGCTGGCCCATCGACTCGGCGAGGTCCGGGACGAGCTTGTTGCCCTCCTCGCCGGCGGCCGGGTTGAAGGTGGTCAGCGGACGGCCGTACAGGCGCGAGAAGTTGTAGATGTACGCGTAGTACGTGTTGCCCGGGTCGAGCGAGTCCGGGGTGCCCTTCATCTCGAAGGTCACCGTCCCGCCCTTCTTGTCCGAGGCGTTGACGATGCCCTTGGTGGCCGCGTTGGCGCCGGAGCCGCCCCCGGCGGAACCGGAGGCCGAGGAGGAGGAGGAGTCACCGCTCTTCGACGAGCTGGTGCAACCGGTCACGACCAGGACCACGGCGGCGGCCGCCGCGGTCAGGGCGACGGTACGGGACCTACGCATGGGAGAGATCAACCCCTTGGGGATGTGGAGGCGGTGAGATGGTCCTGACGTGATGTCAGTCGAGCACGAACAGGTGATGACACCTGGTCAGTTGCTCTTGGGATCGAGGGCGTCGCGCAGCCCGTCGCCGAGCAGGTTGAAGGCGAGCACGGTGATGAAGATCGCCAGACCGGGGACCACCATGTACTGGGGGTCCACCTGGTAGTACCGGATCGCGTCCTGGAGCATCCCGCCCCAGGAGGCCTGCGGGGGCTGGATGCCGACGCCGAGGAAGCTCAGCCCGGCCTCGAAGAGGATGTTGGTCGGGATCAGCAGGGTCGAGTAGACCAGGATCGGACCGACCAGGTTGGGCAGCAGTTCCTTGAACAGGATGAACGGGCCGCGCGCCCCCAGGCTGCGGGCCGCGTGGACGAACTCCCGCTCGCGCAGCGAGAGCGTCTGGCCGCGCACGATCCGGCCCATGTAGGGCCAGTTGAAGAAGCCGATCACGAAGATCAGCACCAGCATGTGCAGCGGCAGGCCGTGCAGGCCGAACGCCCCGCCCTGGAGCGAGGTCGAGATCGCGATGGCGAAGAGCAGCAGCGGGAACGCGAGGAAGACGTCCATCACCCGGCTGATCACGGTGTCCACCCAGCCGCCGTAGTAGCCGGCCATGATGCCGAGCACGGTGCCGATGGTGTTGGACAGCAGGGTCGCGCCGAAGGCGACCAGCAGGGAGACCCAGGAACCCTCGATGACGCGGGTGAGCAGGTCACGGCCCTGGAGCGGGTCGACGCCGAGCGGGTGGTCCCAGCTCATGCCACCCCAGTCGCCGAACGGCAGACCGCCGAGGTCGGCGTCCAGCAGGTCCTGGTGGAGGGCGTCCGGGTCGAGCCCGAACAGCGACTCGATCGGCTTGGCCAGCACGGCGAGCAGGATCAGCAGGATCACCACGACGCCGCCGGCGACGGCGGCCTTGTCCCGCTTGAAGCGGGTCCAGGCGATCTGACCGAGGGAGCGGCCCTCGATCTTCTTGGCCGGGCTCGCGGCGGCGGGTGCCTCCGGTTCGTTCCCGGCGGTGGTCACGGATGCGGTCATGGTCAGTTGGTCCCCTCGCCGACGGTGGCCGGCCCACGGGTGCCGGTCGCCGGCTTCGGCGGTGCGGCTGCGGACGTGCGGAAGTGCTTAGGAGGAGCGGGTGTTGAGGCAGTGCGTCGTGCACAGGCACTGCCACCACGCGGGATGGGCGTCGCGCGGGCGGGCTGTCGGCGTGCGCGCTCACCTTTGTGGGGTTCCAGTACGCGCGGTGCGTTGCGCAGAACTCTCTGCCATCCGAACTGGCTTACGCCAGCCCTGACAACCGACAGATGCCCAACTGTGATCTGTGTGCATGCACCTCCCGGATCTTCGGCATATACCTCTTCACACGGCTGTAGCCGCCATGTCAAGATGACCGGGTCACACGTCCGGAAATTCGTCCGGAAAGCATCGAAGCCGACTTGACGGACAATCAAGTCGGCTTCGGAGAATGGGTTTTGGGAATCAGCGCCCGGGGTAGCCGGGCCATGGCCGCTGCGGTTGCTGCTGCCAGCCCTGCGCCGGCGGCTGGGTGCCGTACGCGTAGCCCGGCGTCGACTGCCCGGGGTACGGCGGCGGGGGCACCGGCGGGTACGGGCCGGTCGGCGGGCGGCCCGCCTCCCGGTCGAAGAACGGCCGCGCGTTGGCGCGCATCCACAGCGCCACCGGGTCGTACTCGTCCGACATCGCCACCGTGGACACCGCGAGCCCCTCCGGGGCCACCGCGATCGCGCGCTGCATCAGGGCCCGTACCGCCTCCACCACCGGCGGAGAACTCTCGTACAGGTCAAGGCCGATGGCCAGGTACGGCTCCCCCACCGCGGGCTGCACCCAGGCCCGGCGCAACGCCCGCACCGCCCGCAGCTCGCCGGCCTGCCGCTCCAGCAGCGCGAAGAACGGCTGGGCGTTCAGCTGCGGCTCGCTCAGCTTCAACGGCCCGGCCGGCAGCCGGTCCAGGCCCGCGGCGATCCGCCGCAGGTCCGCCCAGGGCACCCCGACGCCGCCGCCGGGCGCGTGCGGGTTGAGCCACAGGCCCCAGCGGGTGCGGTACAGCGAAGCCGCGATCTCCCGGCCGGAGATGACCTCGTGGGCCCGCGCCCAGCCGGAGGCGGTCAGCTGCTCGGACGAGGTGACGGCCGGCGCGTAGCCGTGGCCGCTGATCTCCATGTTCCCGTACTGGGCGTCCGGGCTGCCCGGCGTGCCGTGCCACAGCAGCATCCAGACCTGGCCGTCCGCCAGCGCGTGCAGCAGCCGCTCGTACGCGTCGTAGCGCTCCGGCGCGACGTCGCGCAGGGCGCGCTCCAACGCGCCGGGATCAGCTCCCGGGCGCCCGGCCGGTGCCTGGCCCCAGGGCCCCGGCACACCGCCCGCTCCCGTTCCCGCACTCATGCGCCCACCTCGCCGCGCCTCTTTCCCTCAACCCGCCGGCCCGTCGGCCGTCTGCACGCACCCTATGGCGCGGCACCGGCCACCGCCACGGCGACGTACCTTTGATACGAACCCCGCTCACACCCGCGTGTAGAAAGGCATGACCCGGGTGAGCAGCCACTCGACCACCGGGTCGTCGGCGAGGTCGAGCAGTACGAGGTGGACGCCCCCGGGCAGCGGCGCGGTTCCCAGCGCTCGCCCGAGTGCCTCGTTCACCGCGGCCGGATCGGCCGGTGCCGCAGGGTCCAACTGGACGCCCACGAACATCACGGTCGGCTCGCCCTCGACGCTGGCCAGCGCCCTGCGGGCGGTCAACACCCCGGGCAACGCCGACAGTTCGCTCCGGCAGGCGGCCAGGAAGTGCTCCGGGTCCTCGCCCGGCACCGGCTCGCGCAGCGCCACCCGCCCGCCGGTCGGCTCCGAAGCGTCGTCAGCGGCCTCCCAGCGGTCCTCGCGCGGACCGCGGCGCAGCTCGGCGACCCCCTGCGGCGGCACCGGGATGCCCACCGCCGCCTCCGGGTTCACCGCGATGCCCACGCCCAGCGGCAGTCCGCGGGCGAACTCCCAGACCGGCGCGATCGCGAAGGCCATCCCCGGCGCCTGCTGGAGGAACACCTCCTGCGAGGAGAACACCGGCACGTACGGGTCGCCGCCCAGCTCGATGGTCGGCAGGTCCAGCGACTGCCCCTGCGGGTCGGCCCCGGCCGGCAGCGGCACCCACACCTGGCTGCGGGCCAGCACCTCGATCACCCGCGGCGTCGCGCCCGGGTCGCCCAGGGCCGCGGTCAGCACCTGCTCCAGCTCGTTGGCCGGCCAGGAGCCGCCCGCCGGCGCCTCCTGCGGTCCGCCCCACCCCTGCTGCTGTTCCACCGGGTACCCCATGCGCCGCCGATTCCGCCCTCTGTCGTTCGGCCGCCCTCTGCTGTGCCGACGCGCAGCAGTCTAGAGGCGTGCGGGGGGTGAGGTCAGGGCTCGTGTTCGGGTACCGGGCGGTGTGACCGGGTCCCCCCTCCCCTCGCCGTCCCGGACGTGCCATGATGTGCCCGTCCGACGGCATGCGCCGCGGGCCCCCACAACTCCATACCGGCCGCTCGAACCCGCGCGGGAGAGCCCGGAGTGCCGCTCAGGCACAGCCGGCGCCGAAGGAGCAAGTCCTCCCCGGAATCTCTCAGGCACCCCTACCGCACGGGTTAGGCACATCTGGAAAGCGGCGCCCGGCCCTGTCGTGCGCCCACCCACGGTGCAAGCCGCCATGCTGTCCCCCAAGCTGGAAACAGCTGTGGGCAGGTCGGCGGTGAAGCTCTCAGGTTCGACGACAGATGGGGAGACCCACGCCGCCGCATGCCCGCGCGCAGGGTCGGTCCCCGAGCGGGTCCGGTCCCGGCGCGTGCACCCCTGAGTGCCCCGACCGAGGAGTTCCTGGCCATGTCGTCCCTCCGCCTGACCGCGCTCGACGCGCTGCACCGCGCCCTCGGCGCGACCATGACCGACTTCGCCGGCTGGGACATGCCGCTGCGCTACGGCAGTGAGCGCGAGGAGCACCTCGCCGTCCGCACCAAGGCCGGCCTGTTCGACCTCTCGCACATGGGCGAGATCACCGTCACCGGCCCGCAGGCCGGCGAGATGCTGGACCACGCGCTGGTCGGGTTCGTCTCCGCGCTGGGCGTGCTGCGCGCCCGCTACACCATGATCTGCGCCGAGGACGGCGGCATCCTGGACGACCTGATCGTCTACCGCCTGCGCGAGGACGCCTTCCTGGTCGTCGCCAACGCCTCCAACGCCCAGCTGGTCCTCGACGAGCTGATCGCCCGCGCCAAGGGCTTCGACGCCGTCGTCACCGACGACCGCGACACCTACGCGCTGATCGCCGTCCAGGGCCCGGAGGCCACCGGCATCCTGGCGAAGACCACCGACGCCGACCTGCCCGGCCTGAAGTACTACGCGATCCTCCCGGCCCAGGTGGCCGGCCGCGACGTGCTGCTCGCCCGCACCGGCTACACCGGCGAGGACGGCTTCGAGATCTTCTGCCACCCGGCCGACGCCGAGCCGGTCTGGCAGGCGCTGACCGCCGCCGGCGAGGGCCACGGCCTGGTCCCGTGCGGCCTGTCCTGCCGCGACACGCTGCGCCTGGAGGCGGGCATGCCGCTGTACGGGCACGAGCTGTCCACCGACCTCACCCCGTTCGACGCCGGCCTGGGCCGGGTCGTCCGCTTCGACAAGACCACCAACGAGGGCACCTTCGTCGGCCGCAAGGCGCTGGAGCAGGCCGCCGCCGCGGCCGAGACCAACCCGCCGAAGGTGCTGGTCGGCCTGGTCTCCGAGGGCAAGCGGGTGCCGCGCGCCGAGTACACCGTGGTCTCCACCGAGGGCGAGCCGATCGGCCGGATCACCTCCGGCGCGCCGTCCCCGACCCTGGGCAAGCCGATCGCGATCGCCTACGTCGACGCCGCCCACGCCGCCCCCGGCACCACCGTGGCGGTGGACGTGCGCGGCAAGCACGAGCCCGTCCAGGTCGTCGCGCTGCCGTTCTACAAGCGCGCCCGCTGAGGCCCTCCGGGCCTGTCTTCCCCCGTACCCGCACGTCGCAGCCGTCCGAGTGACGGCCCGCTTCGCCGTGCCCGCTTCCCATCCTGGAGAATGACGCCATGAGCAACCCCCAGCACCTGCAGTACACCAAGGAGCACGAGTGGCTGACCGCCGCCGAGGACGGTGTCTCCACGGTCGGCATCACCAAGCACGCCGCCGACGCCCTCGGTGACATCGTCTACGTGCAGCTGCCCGAGGTCGGCGACACCGTGACCGCCGGCGAGACCTGCGGCGAGCTGGAGTCCACCAAGTCGGTCAGCGACCTGTACTCCCCGGTGACCGGTGAGGTCACCGAGGTCAACCAGGACGTCCTGGACGACAACGCCCTGGTCAACAGCGCCCCGTTCGAGGGCGGCTGGCTGTTCAAGGTGCGCGTCGAGGCCACCGACGAGCTGCTCAGCGCCGACGAGTACGACAAGCTCACCCACTCGGCCTGAGCCCCGCGGGGGCGGCCGCAGCACCACGGCCGCCCCGCCCCTCCACGGCCCACCCGTCACCACCACCACCCTTCCAAGGGCGCGCTTCGCGCGGCACCCCCGCCTCTCCTCCCCGGGAAGACCACACCATGACGGTTCTGAACCAGTCCCTGCACGCCCTCGACCCGGAGATCGCCGCCGCGGTCGACGCCGAGCTGCACCGCCAGCAGACCACCCTGGAGATGATCGCCTCCGAGAACTTCGCCCCGGTGGCGGTCATGGAGGCCCAGGGCTCGGTGCTCACCAACAAGTACGCGGAGGGCTACCCCGGCCGCCGTTACTACGGCGGCTGCGAGCACGTCGACGTGGTCGAGCAGATCGCGATCGACCGGATCAAGGCCCTGTTCGGCGCCGAGCACGCCAACGTCCAGCCGCACTCCGGTGCGCAGGCCAACGCCGCCGCGATGTTCGCGCTGATCCAGCCGGGTGACACCATCCTGGGCCTGAGCCTGGCCCACGGTGGTCACCTGACCCACGGCATGAAGATCAACTTCTCCGGCAAGCTCTACAACGTGGCCGCGTACCACGTGGACGACAAGACCGGCCAGGTCGACATGGCCGAGGTCGAGCGCCTCGCCAAGGAGCACCAGCCGAAGCTGATCATCGCCGGCTGGTCGGCCTACCCGCGCCAGCTGGACTTCGCCGAGTTCCGCCGGATCGCCGACGAGGTCGGCGCCCTGCTCATGGTGGACATGGCGCACTTCGCCGGCCTGGTGGCCGCCGGTCTGCACCCGAACCCGGTGCCCTACGCGGACGTGGTCACCACCACCACCCACAAGACCCTGGGCGGCCCGCGCGGCGGCGTCATCCTGTCCAAGGCCGAGTACGCCAAGAAGATCAACTCCGCGGTCTTCCCCGGCCAGCAGGGCGGCCCGCTGGAGCACGTGATCGCCGGCAAGGCGGTCGCCTTCAAGATCGCGGCCTCGGAGGAGTTCAAGGAGCGCCAGCAGCGCACCCTGGAGGGCGCCCGCATCCTCGCCGAGCGCCTGCTCCAGGCCGACGTGGCCGAGGCCGGCGCCACCGTGCTCTCCGGCGGCACCGACGTCCACCTGGTCCTGGTCGACCTGCGCAACAGCCAGCTCGACGGCCAGCAGGCCGAGGACCGGCTGCACGAGGTCGGCATCACCGTCAACCGCAACGCCGTCCCGAACGACCCGCGCCCGCCGATGGTCACCTCCGGCCTGCGCATCGGCACCCCGGCCCTGGCCACCCGCGGCTTCCGGGCCGAGGACTTCCGCGAGGTCGCCGACGTCATCGCCGAGGCGCTCAAGCCCGCCTTCGACGAGACCGTCGCCGCCGCGCTGAAGGCCCGGGTCACCGCCCTGGCCGAGAAGTACCCGCTCTACCCGAACCTGGCCAACCAGGAGTAGTCCCGCTCGGTCGGGCTCATCGGATCAGGTGACCGGCCTCACCCCGCCGGCGCACCTGGGATCCCGGGGCACCGCGCACACTGGACAGTGCGTGCGGTGCCCCGTCCCGTGTCAGCCCTCCCTGCCAGCAAGTCCTTCCACGAGACCAGACAAGGACGTCCCCCGTGGCCATCAGCGTCTTCGACCTCTTCTCCATCGGCATCGGCCCGTCGAGCTCCCACACCGTGGGCCCGATGCGCGCCGCCCGGATGTTCGCCCGCCGACTGCGCTCCGAAGGCCTGCTGGACCGGGTGACGGGCGTGCGCGCCGAGCTGTACGGCTCGCTCGGCGCCACCGGCCACGGCCACGGCACCCCGAAGGCCGTCCTGCTGGGCCTGGAGAACCACTCTCCCCGCACCGTCGACGTCGACCAGGCCGACAAGGACGTCGAGCGGATCATCGCCGAGAAGCGGATCAGCCTGCTCGGCGAGCACACCATCGACTTCGACCCGGACAGCCAGCTGGTCCTGCACCGCCGCCGCTCGCTGCCCTACCACGCCAACGGCATGACCCTGTGGGCGTACGCGGCGGACGGCTCGGCCCTGCTGGAGAAGACCTACTACTCGGTCGGCGGCGGCTTCGTGGTGGACGAGGACGCGATCGGCGCGGACCGGGTCAAGCCCGACGACACCGCGCTGCGCTACCCCTTCCGCACCGGCGAGGAGCTGCTGCGGCTCACCCGGGAGACCGGGCTGTCCATCTCCGGCCTGATGCTGGAGAACGAGAAGGCCTGGCGCAGCGAGGAGGAGATCCGGACCGGCCTGCTGGAGATCTGGTCCGTGATGCAGGAGTGCGTGCGGGCCGGCATGACCCGCGAGGGCATCCTGCCGGGCGGTCTGAAGGTCCGCCGCCGGGCCGCCGCGGCGGCCCGGACGCTGCGCGCCGAGGGGATCGGCCCGGCCAACGCGATGGAGTGGGTGACCCTCTACGCGATGGCGGTCAACGAGGAGAACGCCTCCGGCCGCCGGGTGGTCACCGCGCCGACCAACGGCGCCGCCGGGATCATCCCGGCCGTCCTCCACTACTACCTGAACTTCATCCCGGGCGCCGACGAGGACGGCATCGTCCGCTTCCTGCTCGCGGCCGGCGCCATCGGCATGCTCTTCAAGGAGAACGCCTCCATCTCCGGCGCCGAGGTCGGCTGCCAGGGAGAGGTCGGCTCCGCCTGCTCGATGGCCGCGGGCGGCCTCGCCGAGGTCCTCGGCGGCACCCCCGAGCAGGTCGAGAACGCCGCCGAGATCGGCATCGAGCACAACCTCGGCCTCACCTGCGACCCGGTCGGCGGCCTGGTCCAGATCCCCTGCATCGAGCGCAACGGCATGGCCTCGGTCAAGGCCGTCACCGCGGCCCGGATGGCGCTGCGCGGCGACGGACGGCACCACGTCTCGCTGGACAAGGCGATCAAGACGATGAAGGAGACCGGGGCCGACATGAAGATCAAGTACAAGGAGACCTCGCGCGGCGGACTCGCCGTGAACGTCATCGAGTGCTGATCACGACGCGCTGAAGGCCCCCGGGCGGTCTCCCGCTCCGCCCGGGGGCCTTCGCGTCGCCCGGGATCACCCGGCCGCGCCCGCCTTCGCGGGTGCGTCGGCCGACGCCGGCTCCCCGGTTGCCCCCCGCTGCGGGCGGGCCAGGCAGGCGACCGCCGTGGCC
>NZ_JAHSQD010000166.1 GCF_020103755.1 Streptomyces sp. LS1784 | reverse complement strand
CCGGCCGCACCGGCCGGCGCGACGACCTGCCCGCCGTCGAGCGGCGGCTGCGCGAGCGCACCCGGCTGGTCGCCGCCGGGATCGGCACGTACGCCGCCACCGCCGACCTCGCCACCGCCGTCTTCACCCTGGACGGCCGACTGTTCCGCACCGACACCACCGCCGGGACCAGCGACGAACTCCCGGTCGCCGGGCCCGCGTTCGACCCCCGCCCGGACGCCACCGGGCAGCGTGTCGCCTACGTCGCCGAGGACGCCCTGTACGTCACCCCCGGCCTCGACCCGCTCTCCCCCGCCGACGGCGCCCGCTGGGGCGTCGCCGAGTTCGCGGCCGCCGAGGAGCTCGGTCGCCCCCGGGGCCACTGGTGGCGACCGGACGGCGGAGCGCTGCTGGCCGCCCGGGTCGACGAATCCGCCGTCCCCCGGCGGTACTTCGCCGACCCGGCCAACCCCGGCGAGGCGCCCGAGGACTTCGCCTACCCGCAGGCCGGCGGCCCCAACGCGGACGTCCAGCTCTGGGTGCTCGGCCTCGACGGCACCCGGGTCCGACTGCAGTGGGAGAGCGAGGAGTTCCCGTACGTCTGCGCCGCCTCCTGGGCCTCCACCGAGGAGGTGCTGCTCACCGTCGCCGACCGCCTGCAGCAGAACGTGCTGCTGCTGAGCGCCGACCCGGCCACCGGCAGGACCGACGAACTCTCCCGCACCACCGACGAGTTCTGGGTGGACGACCTGCCCGGCACCCCCGCCCGGCTGGCCGACGGCCGACTGCTCACCGTCCACGACACCCCGCAGGCCCGCGGCCTCGCGCTGGACGGCAAGCCGCTGGACACCACCGGCCTGCAGATCCGCCGGGTGGTCGGCCGGCTGCACGGCCGGCTGCTCTGCGAGACCGGCGAGGGCGACCCCTTCGACCAGTACGTCCACCTGATCGACCCGGACGGCGGCGCACCCGAGCTGCTCACCTCCGGCCCCGGCATGCACTCCGCCCTCGCCGGCGCCGACACCCTGCTGCTCACCTCGGCCACCGCCGAGGGCGTCCGGCGCGTCATCACCCGCGACGGCCGCGAACTTCCGCTCACCGACCGCAGCGCCGCCCTGCCGTACCAGGTGCGCCCGCAGCTCGCCCGGGTCACCGAGCGCGCCCTGCCCAGCGCCGTGGTGTACCCGCGCGACCACGTCCCGGGCCGGCGGCTGCCCGTCCTGCTGGACGTCTACGGCGGGCCCGGCTACCAGGCGGTGGCCAACGAGCCGCGCCGCTGGCAGCTCAAGCAGTGGTGGGCCGACCAGGGCTTCGCGGTGGTCACCGTCGACAACGGCGGCACCCCGTTCGTCTCCCCCGACTTCACCCGCACCATCTTCCGCCGCATGTCCCAGGTGGCGCTGGACGACCAGGTCGACGCCCTGCACGCGCTCGCCGAGCAGCACCCGGACCTCGACCTCGGCCGGGTCGGCGTGCGCGGCTGGTCGTACGGCGGCTACTTCGCGGCGCTCGCCGTGCTGCGCCGCCCGGACGTCTTCCACGCCGCCTGCGCGGGCGCCCCGCCCACCGACTTCCGGCTCTACGACACCGCGTACACCGAGCGCTACCTGGGCCTGCCGCAGGACAACCCCGAGGGCTACGCCGACGACTGCCTGCTCACCGACGCGCCCGGCCTGAGCAGGCCGCTGCTGCTGATCCACGGGCTGGCGGACGACAACGTCCACCCCTCGCACACCCTGCTGCTCTCCCAGGCGCTCACCCGGGCCGGCCGCCCGCACACCGTGCTGCCGCTGCCCGGCGCCACCCACATGACCCCGGGCGGGCTGCTCGAACAGCTGGCCCAGTCCGAACTCGCCTTCCTGCGGGCCTCCTTGGGGTGATCCGTTGCGCCGCCCGGGCCGGAGTGCGACACTCCGCGTGATCGCCGCCCGGCCCGGGCGGAGCGGCGCGACGGGGGAGAGCAGGCGGATGAGGATCGACCGACCCGGCCCGGTCGGGCAGCGGCAGTGGACGCCACTGACCGCCGGCAACGCCGGACTCGCCTTCGGGCTGGAGCTCGCCCTGCTGGCGTCGCTCTGCTACTGGGGTTTCAAGACCGGCCCCAACCTGGGCCTGCGGCTGCTGCTCGGGCTCGGCGCACCGGCCCTGGCGGCCGCGCTCTGGGGCCTGTTCCTGGCCGCCGGCGGACCGACGTTCCGGCTGCCATCGGCCGCCGAGATCGTGGCCAAGCTGCTGGTCCTGGGCACGGGGGCACTCGCCCTGCACGCCACCGGACGGACCACCCTCGCGGTGGTGTACGGCGCACTGGTGCTGATCAGCGTGACCCTGGAGTACACCACCGGCTGACGGTCCGGCAGTCGAAGGGCGTCGCACCTGCGGGTGCGGCGCCCCTTCGCATGCTTCACGCCTCTTCCACGTGACCGGTCACATGTGAAATATTACCTGCGCTTCACTGACTGATGACCTCGACCACCCCCATCCCCCGGAAAGGACCGGTCAGTTGCGCAGACTGTCCGCGGCCCTCGCCGCCGCGCTCACCACGAGCGCGATAGCGGCCACCCTGCTGGGCACCCCCGCCCAGGCCGCTCCCCCCGCCCCCCTCACCGCCGCCGCGTCGGCCGACGCCGAACAGGGCGCCGAGGCCCCGCCGGCACCGCTCGTGCCCCAGGAGCGCGAGCGCCAGGCCCTGCGCAGCAAGGCCCTGGAGCAGCTCAACAAGGGCACCGTCGCCAAGGCCGCGGGCAAGCGGGCCCCGGCGAAGGTGAAGGTCGGCAACGACTACGTCCAACTCGCGCACCAGCGCACGGACAAGGTCTTCGTGATCCTCGCCCAGTTCGGCGACGAGGTGGACAACACCACCCAGTGGAACGGCCAGCCGCGCTACGGCGGTACCCCCGGCCCGGCCCACAACCAGATTCCCAAGCCCGGCAAGGACGACAACCACACCCTGTGGTCGCAGGACTTCAACCGCGGCTACTACCAGAAGATGTTCTTCGACGACACGCCCGGCGCCGTGTCGATGCGCAACTACTACCGCACCCAGTCCTCCGGCCGGTACGACATCGAGGGCACCGTCAGCGACTGGGTCACCGTCCCGTACAACGAGGCCCGCTACGGCAGCAACAAGGGCCCTCAGGGCTCGGGCGCCTGGACCCAGGGCCAGGAGTTCATCCGGGACGCCGTCAAGGCCTGGTACGACGGTGAGATCGCCAAGGGCCGCAGCGTCGCCGACATCAAGGCGCAGCTCGCCCAGTACGACGTCTACGACCGCTACGACCACAACAAGACCGGCGACTTCAACGAGCCGGACGGCTACCTGGACAACGTCGTCGTGGTGCACGCCGGTGTGGACGAGACCTGGGGCGGCGGCGCCCAGGGCGCCGACGCGCTGTGGGCGCACCGCAGCTGGACCTTCCCGGACGCGACCGGGCAGACCGGCCCGGAGGGCAACAAGATCGGCGGCGCCCCGGTCGGCGACACCGGCCTGTACGTCTACGACTACGTCCAGGCGGGTGAGAACAGCGGCGTCGGCCTGTTCGCCCACGAGTTCGGCCACAACCTCGGCCTGCCGGACCTGTACCCCACCACCGGCGGCGACAACAGCGTCAACTTCTGGTCGCTGATGTCCTCCGGCTCGTACCTGGGCAAGGGCCCGAACACCACCGGCGGCTACCCCGGCGACCTCGACGCCTGGAGCAAGCTGCAGTTCGGCTGGCTCGACTACGACGAGGCGCAGGCCGCCACCCGCTCCACCCACGCCCTCGGGGTGAGCAGCTACAACACCGACCAGGCCCAGGCCGTCCTGGTGCACCTGCCGGACGGCACCACCAGGACCGACCTCGCCGACCCGTACGAGGGCGGCCGGCAGTGGTGGAGCGACACCGGCGACAACCTCGACAACTCCCTCGCCCGGGAGGTCGACCTGCGCACCGCCGCCGGCCCGGCCGCCCTGGACGCGGCGGTCTGGTACGACACCGAGCAGGACTACGACTTCCTGACCGTCGAGGCCTCCACCGACCAGGGCAAGCACTGGACCGCCCTCGGCGGCACCGTGGACGGCGCCCCGATCGGCAACACCAACGCCAACACGCCCGGCCTGAGCGGCAGTTCCGGAAGCTACAAGCAGCTGCACATCCCGCTGGACGGCTACCTCGGCCGACAGGTCCGGCTGCGCTTCCACGTCACCTCGGACAGCAACACCCACGGCAAGGGCGTGCTGGTGGACGCCGTCAAGGCCACCGCCGGCGGCGTCGAGCTGTTCGCCGACGGCGCCGAGAACGGTGCGAACGGCTGGACCGCCACCGGCTTCACGGTCGTCACCGGCCGCACCGCCGTCAAGCAGCACCCGCGCGCGTACATCGCCGAGAACCGCCGCTACACCGGCTACGGCGAGTTCCTGAAGACCGGCCCGTACAACTTCGGCTACAGCGGCGTCGCGGGCAAGACCAACGTGGTGGACAACTACCCGTACCAGGAGGGCGTCCTGATCTGGCTGTGGGACACCTCGTACGGTGACAACAACACCAAGGACCACCCCGGCGGCGGGCTGATCCTGCCGATCGACGCCCGCCCGGCACCGATCCGCTTCGCCGACGGGGCGCTGGTCAACGGGCGCGCGCAGACCTACGACGCGACCTTCTCGCTCAAGCCGACCACGCCGTTCACCCTGCACAAGGGCGGCGTCGCGGTGCGCATCCCGTCGAAGCCGGCCGTCCCGGTGTTCGACGACCACACCGGGGTGTACGGCGACGCGGCCACGCCGCAGCTGACGGTGAAGGTGCCGGACACCAACACCAGGATCGAGGTCGTCCGGGAGTCCCAGGGCGGGAAGATCACCACCGTCCGGGTGGGCCCGGCCTCCTGACCCCGAGGGCGCGCGTCCGACGAACGCGCGGGAAAGGCCCCGGATCCCCCCGACGAAAAGGGATCCGGGGCCTGCTCATGTGTGTGCCTGGCTCACTTTCCCAGGCTGCGCGCGGTGCGCGTGGCGGTGGCCACCCCGAGGACGGTGATCGCGGCGATCCCGAAGGTCATGTACCGGGCCGAGTCGACCGGACTGTCCGCACCGAGGTTGACCAGGGTCCCGGCGAGCGCCGAGGTCACCGAGAAGGCGATCAGCTGGGTGGTGTTGATCGCCGCGGCCGCCTTGCCGCCCTCGGCCGGGTCGTTGCTGCTGCGCATCGCCGCCACGCTCAGGTGCGGGAAGGCCAGTCCGATCCCGGTGCCGGCGCCGAACAGCGCCACCGCCCAGAGTGCCACCCGCAGCCCGGAGGCGTGCCCGGTCTGCGACAGCCCGTAGACCAGCAGGCCGCCGACCAGGACCAGTGGGGCGGTGCGGATCGCCAGGGCCCGGCCGCGGGCCGACTCGATCCCGACGCTGAACAGCTGGGCGGTGGTCCAGCCCGCCGAGATCGCGGCGCCCAGGAACCCGGCCACCAGCGGGCCGAGGCCACCCAGCTGCTGGCCGAACAGCGGGATGAAGTTCTCCGCCACCACGCCCGCGCAGAGCACCGCGACGGTCAGGTAGAGCCACTTCAGCGGGTTTCCGGCCCGGTAGGTCTGCTGCGGCAGCACCGTCGCCGACGCGCGCCGCTCGGCCGCCACGAAGCCCGCCAGCAGCGCCAGTCCGGTGAGCAGGCAGACCGCCGTCGGCCGGCCGCTCGGCACGGTGGAGCTGACGCTGAAGGCGGCCGCCGCCAGGGTGAGCAGCAGCAGCGAGGCCAGCGGCACCGGGCCGCTGCCGTGCCCCGCGCCGGAGCGCCCGGGCAGCACCCGGCGGGCCAGCGCCGCCAGCACGAGCGCGGCGACCAGCAGCAGGACGTACGCCCAGCGCCAGGCGCCGAGCTGGGCGAAGAGCCCGCCCAGCAACGGTCCGACCAGAGTGCCGACGCCCCACATCGCGGAGACCAGTCCGGCCGCGCGGGTCCACAGCCGCTCCGGCAGGGCGCCGCGGATCACGGCGTAGCCGAGGCCGGCCACCAGCCCGCCGCCGAGGCCCTGCACCACCCGGCCGAGGATCAGCGCCGCCATCGACGGGCTGAGCGCGTTGACCACCGCGCCGGCTCCGAAGACCAGGAAGCCCAGCACGTAGGCGCGGGCGGCGCCGAGGCGGTCCAGCAGCCGGCTGACCAGCATCGAGGCGATGACGGCGGCCATCAGGAAGCCGGTGGCCACCCACGCGTAGTACCGCTCGCCGCCGATGCCGGCGACGATCGAGGGCATCAGGGCGGCGGTGAAGTAGAGGTTCATCGCGTACAGCGCGACGCCGCCGGCCAGGATCGAGGCGGAGGCGGCGTACTGGCGGGAGAAGAGTTCGCGCCACCCGCCGGAGGCCCCCGCGGACGGCGAATCCGGCGGGTAACTATCCAGCTCGGCAACGGTGGTGTGGTTCTCGACAGCGGCTGATTCGGTCACGTCCGGTACGCTAGGACTTCAACAAAGCTTGAAGTCAAGGAGCCGCCATGACCACCGCGCCGGTCGATCTGCTGAGTGTCGGCGAGGTGGCCCGGCGGGCCGGGATCGCCACCTCCGCGGTGCGCTTCTACGAGGACCAGGGACTGATCTCCTCCGAGCGCACCACGGGCAACCAGCGGCGCTACCGGCGGCACGTGCTGCGCCGGATCTCGCTCATCCTGGTCGCCAAGCGGCTCGGCATCCCGCTCGCCGAGGTCGCCGAGGTGTTCACCGGTCTGCCCGAGGACCGGATGCCCGGCAAGCACGACTGGGAGCGGATCTCCCGGCGCTGGGCCGAGCAGCTGCGCGCCCGCCGGGCCGAGCTGGAGCGGCTGGAGGGCGAGCTGACCGGCTGCATCGGCTGCGGCTGCGTGTCGCTGCGCCGCTGCCGGGTGCTCAACCCGGGGGACGAGCTGGCCGCGCAGGGCCCTGGCCCGCGCCGGCTGCTGCCGGAGGAGGGCCTGCTGCCCGTCGAGGAGTGAGCGGGCGGGGAAAGGGTGAAGCCCGGTCGGACGCGGCCCTCGCAGGGTTCCCCGCCGCGTCCGACCGGGGGTCTTGTGTGCCCGGCTCAGGCCTCCGGGAAGTGGCAGGCCGCCTGCCGCTCGCCCGGTCCGGCGATCTTCAGCAGCGGCCGCTCGGTCCGGCAGAGGTCCTGGGCCTTCGGGCAGCGCGGGTGGAAGGTGCACCCGGGCGGCGGGTCGGCCGGGCTCGGCGGGTCGCCGAGCAGCACGATCCGCTCCCGGTTGCGCTCCGCCTCCGGGTCCGGCAGCGGGACGGCGGACAGCAGCGCCTTGGTGTACGGGTGTGCGGGGTTGCCGTACACCTCGGCCTTGTCGCCGATCTCCACGATCCGGCCCAGGTACATCACCGCGACCCGGTCGCAGACCCGCTTGACCACCGAGAGGTCGTGCGCGATGAACACGTACGCCAGCCCCAGCTCCTGCTGGAGCCGCTCCATCAGGTTGACCACCTGGGCCTGGATGGAGACGTCCAGCGCGGAGACCGGCTCGTCGGCGATCACCAGCCGCGGCGAGGTGGCCAGCGAGCGGGCGATGCCGATGCGCTGGGCCTGGCCGCCGGAGAACTCGTGCGGGTAGCGGTCCAGGTGCTCGGGGATCAGCCCGACCAGCTCCATCAGCTCGGCGGCCCGCTTGCGCGCGTCCGCCGCGCTCTCGCCCTGGACCAGCAGCGGCTCGGAGATGATCCGGGCCACCGTCTGCCGGGGGTTGAGCGAGGAGTACGGGTCCTGGAAGACCATCTGGAGGTCGCGCCGGTGCGGGCGCAGCCGGGCCTGGGAGAGCCCGCCGATCTCGGTGCCGTCGAAGGTGACGGTGCCCGAGGTCGGGTCGAGCAGCCGGACGATCATCCGCCCGGTGGTGGACTTGCCGCAGCCGGACTCGCCGACCAGGCCGAGCGTCTCGCCCGCGCCGACGTCGAAGCTCACCCCGTCCACCGCCCGGATCGGCGCGCCGGGCCGCCCCGTGCGGCCGCGCCGGCCGGGGAAGGTCTTCACCAGGTCCCGTACCGAGAGCAACGGTGTGGACGTCGGCGCCATGGCCGTCGTCGAAGGCGTGGTCATCACAGCACCCCTTCCGGCACCAGCGGCAGGTGACAGGCGGCCTGGTGGCCGGGGGCGAGCGGACCGAGCACGGGGCGCTCGGACAGACAGCGGGCGTGCTCCTCGGCGGACGCGGCGGTGGTGCGGGCGCAGCGCGGGGCGAAGGAGCAGCCGGGGGCGGGGGCGATCAGCGACGGCGGGTTGCCGGGGATGGCCCGCAGCGGGGCGTCGTCGGCGTCGTCCAGGCGGGGCAGCGAGTCCAGCAGGCCGCGCGTGTACGGGTGCGCGGGCTGCCCGAACAGCCGGTCCGCCGGGGCCTGTTCGGCGGCCCGGCCGCCGTACATGACCAGCACGTCGTGGGCGACCCGGGCGACCACGCCGAGGTCGTGGGTGATCATCACGACGCCGAGGCCGCGCTCCTGCTGGATCCGCGCGATCAGGTCGAGGATCTGTGCCTGGACGGTGACGTCGAGCGCCGTGGTGGGCTCGTCGGCGATCAGCAGCTCGGGCTCGCAGGCGAGCGCCATGGCGATCATGACGCGCTGGCGCATGCCGCCGGAGAACTGGTGCGGGTACTCGTCGACCCGGCGGGCCGGCTCCGGGATGCCGACCTCGGCCAGCATCTCGACCGCCTTGGCCTTCCCCGCCTTGCGATTGGCCTTGAAGTGCACCCGGTAGTGCTCGGCGATCTGCTCCCCGACGGTGTAGAAGGGGTGCAGGCTGGACAGCGGGTCCTGGAAGATCATCGCGATCCTGCGGCCCCGGACGGCGCCCAGCTCCCGCTCCCCGAGCCCGTTCAGCTCCTGGCCGTTCAGCCGGATCGAGCCGGTGACGGTGGCGCCGCGGTGCAGGCCCATGACGGCGAGCGAGGTGACGGACTTGCCGCTGCCCGACTCGCCGACCAGCCCGAGGGTGCGACCGGCCTGGACGGTGAAGGAGATCCCGTCCACCGCCCGGACGGTGCCGCGCGGGGTGCCGAAGGCGACCTTGAGGTCCTCGACCTCCAACAACTCGGCCATCAGTACCTCACTCTCGGGTCGACGAACGCGTAGAGCAGGTCGACCAGCAGGTTCGCGGCGACGATGAAGAAGGCCGCGAGCAGGGTGACACCAAGGATGACGGGCTGGTCGGAGCGGGCCAGGCCGTCGTAGAACAGCCGGCCGACGCCGGGCAGGCCGAAGATCGACTCGGTGATGACCGCGCCGGCCAGCAGGCCGCCGAGGTCCATGCCGAAGATGGTCAGGATCGGCGTCATCCCGGAGCGCAGCCCGTGCTTGATCGTGACCGTTCGCGCCGGCAGGCCCTTGGCCCGGGCGGTGCGGATGTACGGCTCGGCCATCGCCTCGATCATCGAGTTGCGGCTCTGCCGGGCGTAGTTCGCCGCGTACAGCAGGGCGAGCGCGATCCACGGCAGCAGCAGGTTGGAGCCCCACTCCAGGGGGTTCTCGGTGAACTTGTGGTACGAGGGGTACGGCAGCAGGCCGGCCGTCCTGACGATGCCCCAGATCAGCATGATCGAGGTGAAGTAGACCGGCAGTGAGGCGGTGCCGACGGACAGCACCGTCAGCGTCCTGTCGATCGGCCTGCCCTTGCGCAGCGCCGAGGTGACGCCCGCGCCGAGGCCGAGGAGCAGCCAGAGCACGCCCGCACCGAGGGCCAGCGAGATGGAGACCGGCAGGCGGTCGGTGAGCAGGTCCCAGACCGGCAGCCCGTACTCGTAGGAGTAGCCGAGGCAGGGGAAGCCGCAGTGCACCGCACTGGGGCCGGAGCCGTAGTCGCGGCCGGCGAAGATGCCGCCGAGGTAGGCGAGGAACTGGTCCCAGACCGGCTTGTCCAGGCCCATCGCCGCCTTGACGTCGGCGAGCCGCTCGGGGCTGCAGGTCTTGCCGCAGGCGGCCGCGGCCGGGTCGTTGGGCAGCAGGTAGAAGATCGTGAAGGTGATGGCGCAGATGGCGAGCAGGATGCCCGCCACGCCGAGCAGCCGGCGGCCGAGGTAGAGGATCACGACCGGCCTCCCCGGGGGTCGAGGATGTCCCGCAGCGCGTCCCCGAGCAGGGTGAAGGCGAGCACGGCGACGAACAGGAAGGCCGTCGGGATCAGGAAGTAGGTCGGGTCGGTCTCGTAGTGCACGATGCTCTCGGCGATCATCTGGCCCCAGGACGCGGTCGGCGGGCGGACGCCCACGCCGAGGTAGCTGAGCGCGGCCTCGGTGGCGATCATGCCGGGGATGAGCAGGGTGGTGTAGGCGATGATCGGGCCGGAGACGTTCGGCAGGATCTCCCGGGTGAGGATCCGCCAGGAGCGCGCCCCGCCGACCTTGGCGGCCTCGACGTACTCGCGGTGTTTGAGCGAGAGGGTCTGGCCGCGCACCACGCGGGCGATGCCGGGCCAGGTGAACAGCCCGATCACCAGGGTGATCAGCAGGATCCGGTTGACGTCCTTGGCCACCGACATCATCGCGATCATGAAGATCAGCGAGGGGAAGGACATCGTGAGGTCCATCAGCCGGGACAGCGCGGTGTCGACGCGGCCGCCGAAGTAGCCCGCCGCGATGCCGGTCAGGGTGCCGACGACCACGACGACGGCGGTCGCGGTGAAGGCGATCAGCAGGGAGACCTGCCCGCCGTGCAGCACCCGGGCGAACAGGTCGCGGCCGGTGATCGGCTCGACGCCCAGCCAGTGCCGGGCGCTGATGCCGCCGAAGTCGCCCCGGGGCAGGCCGCCCAGGTACGGGTCGACGGCGCGCTTGTCGAACTCCTCGGGCGTCCAGCCGCCGAGCGAGCCGAGCGGGCCGGCCAGCGCGGTGGCCAGGAGCAGCACGCCGACGGTGATCAGTCCGAACCGGGCCGAGCCCTTGGCCCACAACTGGTCCCAGACCAGCCGCCAGGGACCGCGCCCGGCACTCTTCTTGGCGCCCGCCGCCGTGGACTCGGCCACGGCGGCGGGCTCAGTGGTGGTACTCATCGCTGCCGGTCCCTCACTTGCCCTTGGCGGGGTCCTTGAGGCCGACCGTGGCCAGGTCGATCATGCCGGCGAAGCCCGCGTTGCCGAACGCGCCGGCCACGTTGGTGCCGACCAGCAGCGGACGGCGCTCCCACAGCAGCGGGACGGCCGGGGCCTTCTTCATCAGGTCCTCGTCCAGCTGCTGCCAGGCCTTGTTGGCCTCGTTGACGTCCGTCATGGCCGCGATCTGGTCCATCCGGTCCATCGTGGCCTGGTCCTTGAACTGGCTGTAGTTGCCCTGGTTGCCCTTCTCCTTGATGGTGCGGCCGTCGAAGACGAACGGCAGGAAGGTCGCACCGGAGGGGTAGTCGGGGCACCAGCCGTTGAGGGTCAGCTCGGGGGCGTTCTTGATGTCGCCGACGGTGTCGGCGAAGGCGGACGCGTCGACCGTGTTCACGGTGACCTGCACCCCGGCCTTGGAGAGCGACTGCTGGATCGCCTCGGCACGGGTCTTGTCCCCGGTCGAGACGGTGAGCCCGACCTTGAGGTCGCTCTTGCCTGCGTCCTTGAGCATCGCCTTGGCCTTCTCCGGGTCACCGGCGGCCGGGATCTTCAGCGGGTCGGACTTGACGCCGCCGGTCAGCGAGGGCGGCAGGTAGGAGGTCGCCGCGTCGGTCACCGCGGGGCCGCCGAAGGCCGTCACCTGGGCCTCGCGGTCGACCGCCCACATCATCGCCTCGCGCACCTTCGGGTCGTCGAAGGGGGCCTTGGCGGTGTTCAGGTAGAGCATGTCGGTACAGCCGGTCACCTCGGCGACCATGCGGGACTTGACGTCCGGCTTGGGCAGCACCTTGGCGACGGTCTCGTGCTGCATCCAGGGCATGTTGATCGCGTTGGCGTCGGCGCCGTCGCTGGCGATGATCCGGTCGTCGGCCTGGCCGCCCTTGATGCCCTGGGTGACCACGACCCTGTCCGGGTACGCCTTGCGGACGGTGTCGGTGGCCGGGTCCCAGTTGGTGTTGCGGACCAGCACCAGCTGCTTGCCGCGGTCGTAGGTCTCGATCTTGTACGGGCCGGAGGAGAACGGCCGGGAGTCGTACTGGGTGCCCTTCTCCTGGGACTGCGGCACCGGGGAGAAGGTCGGCAGCGAGACGGTGTCGGAGAACTCGGCGACCGGGCGCTTCAGGTGGAAGACGATGGTCTTGTCGTCCGGGGTCTCGATGCTCGCCAGGTGCTCGCCGCTCAGCGGGCCCTTGTAGCTCTCGCCGCCCGCCAGGTACTGGGCCGCGTAGTCGGGGCCGCCGGTGAGGTCCGGGGAGAAGGAGCGCTCGACGTTGTACTTGATGTCGGCGGACTTGATCGGCGTGCCGTCCTCGTACTTGAGGCCGTCCTTGAGGGTGAAGGTCCACACCTTGCCGCCCTCGGAGGACTTGCCGAGGTCGGTGGCGAGGTCCGGGACGATCTCGCTGCCGGCCGCACCGGGCTCGGACTTGAAGGTGGTCAGGGTCCGGTAGATCAACCGGGTGCCGAAGTCCATGTGCGGCACCACCCAGTTGCGGGCCGGGTCGAGGTGCGCGAAGTCCTGGTTGGTCAGGACGGTGAGGGTGCCGCCCTTGGCCGGGGTGCCGCCGATGATCGAGCCGGACGCCGCGCCCGGGCCCTTGCCGTCGGAGGGAGCGGCGTCGCTGCCGCTGTCGCTCTTGTCGTTCGAGCAGGCCCCGAGGCCGAGGGTGAGGGTCGCCGCGAGGGCCGCCGCAAGGGCGGCGTGGGTGCGCCTGGTCATGTGCAACTCCGCTGTGGGGGGCCTGATCCGCCTGATCCGGCCGCTGCGCTGTGTGACCCGTAACATAGTAATGTGAAATTGCACTGCACAAGAGGTGACGGCTCCCGTTACCGAGCTGTGTCCGTGCCAGCATCTCCCCAGCCCTGCCAAGGAGTTCACCGGTGACCCTTCCCCCGACCGGCCTCAACACCGGGAGCCACGACCTCCCGGTCTCCCCCACCCTCGCCTCGTTCATGGCCACCAGCTGGGCCGCCACCCCGCTCCCTGCCGACCGGCGCGTCCCCGGCCACGACCGCTTCCCCGGCCGCCGCGCCCGGCTGTCCGCCGCCTTCCCCGGCGAGCGGCTGATCGTCCCGGCCGGCCGGCTCAAGGTCCGCTGCAACGACCTCGACTACCGCTTCCGCCCGCACAGCGCGTACGTCTGGCTCACCGGCCTCACCGGCGAGGACCAGGCCGACCACGTCCTGGTCCTCGAACCGGCCGGCCCCGAGGGCCACGAGCCGATCCTCTACCTGCGCCCGCGCTCTCCGCGCGACGGCGGCGAGTTCTACCGTGACCGCCGCTACGGCGAGTTCTGGGTCGGCTCCCGGCCCGACCTCGGCGAGGCGGCCCGGCTCACCGGAGTACGCACCGAGCACCTCGACGACCTCGGCAAGCTGCTCGCCGGCCCGCAGCCGCCCACCCGGGTGCTGGCCGGCACCGACCCGCTGGTCGACGAGGCCACCGGACGGCCGTCCGAGGACCACCGGGACGGCGAACTGGCCGCCGTCCTCGCCGAGTTGCGCCTGGTCAAGGACCAGTGGGAGATCGGGCAGCTGCAGCTGGCCGTCGACCACACCGTCACCGGCTTCGAGGACGTCGTCCGCGCCCTGCCCACCGCGCTGCGCCACCACCGCGGCGAGCGCTGGATCGAGGGCGTCTTCGACCTGCGCGCCCGCGCCGAGGGCAACGGCACCTCCTACACCACCATCGCCGCCTCCGGCGCCCACGCCTGCGTGCTGCACTGGATCCGCAATGACGGCGCGCTCGACCCGAACTCCCTGCTGCTGCTGGACGCCGGCGTCGAGACCGACACCCTCTACGCCGCCGACATCACCCGCACCCTCCCCCTCAGCGGCACCTTCACCCCGGTCCAGCGCCAGGCCTACGACCTCGTCCTCGCCGCCCAGAGCGCCGGCATCGCCACCCTGCGCCCGGGCGCGCAGTTCCGCGACTTCCACCGCGCCGCCATGCGGGTCATCGCCGAGGGCCTCGCCGACTGGGGCGTCCTGCCCGTCTCCGCCGAAGAGGCGCTCGCCGAGGACAACGGCCTCTACCGCCGCTACACCCTCTGCGGCAGCGGCCACATGCTCGGCCTCGACTACCACGACTGCGCCAAGTCCCGCGCCGACCGCTACCTCGACGGCACCCTGGAGGAGGGCATGGTCCTCACCGTCGAACCCGGCCTCTACCTCCAGCCCGACGACGAGACCCTCCCCGCCGAACTCCGCGGCCTCGGCATCCGCATCGAGGACGACCTGGTCATCACCGCCGACGGCGCCCACCTGATGTCCGGCGCCCTGCCCAGGACGGCCCCCGACATCGAGTCCTGGATGGCCGACCTGCTGGCCTGAGAACGGGAGCGGACGATCAAGCCACCTTGATCGTCCGCTCCCCCTGCCGGACGGTGACCTCGACCTCGCCACCGATGGCAGCGGCGTACGCGCGGAGGTTGTCCAGGCTGTCCACCTGCCCGTGCTCGATCTGCGACACCCGAGCCTGGCTGACCCCCATCAACCCGGCGACTTACCGCGGGCTTTCTCGCCTAATCCACCCTTGCGAGGGATGGCGCTCGCTGCCCCGCGTGCCCCGGCGCACTACCCCCGCGCCGCCCGCCACAGCTCGGTGACGATCGTCTCCGCCGGGCCCGTACGGGCCAGGTGGTGGGCGGTGCCGGCCCAGAGGTGCATGGCGTCGGTGTCGCCGCGGCGGGCGGCGGCGGCGCGCAGCGGCGTGGTGAGGTGGTTGACCTCGGGGTAGGCGGGCGGGGCGTACGGGCCGTGGCGGTCGATGAAGGCGTTGCGCAGGCCGCGGGCCGGGCGGCCGGTGAAGGCGCGGGTGACGGCCGTCTCCGGCAGTTCGACGAGCGCCGCCCGGTGGGCGGGCGAGGCGCCGGACTCGTCCGACCGCAGCAGCGCCGTACCCAGCTGCACCGCCGCCG
>NZ_JAHSQD010000165.1 GCF_020103755.1 Streptomyces sp. LS1784 | reverse complement strand
GGTGCGGCCGAGCCGGCCCTCGGGCATCGGCGGGGCGGCCACCGGGCCCAGCCGGGCGTCGGTGGCACCCAGTTCACGGGCCCGGGCGACCAGGTCGGAGGAGGCGCCGAGGACCAGGTCGGCGGCGCGCGCCACCCGGCGCTCCATCAGCCGCTGCAGCCGGCGCTCCATGCCGGTGGCGAGCAGCGCGTGGTGCGAGGTGACCACCAGCGGGGTCTCCGGACGCAGTCCCGGGAACCGGCCCGCGGTGCGCAGCGCCAGGTCGGACAGCAGCCCGGCGCGCAGACCGTGGGCGTGCACCACGTCGGCGCCGGTGAAGGCCCGGCGCAGTTCGCCGATCGCGGTGGCGTCGCTGCGGGCGCCCGCGGTGGGCGTGATGTCGACGGTGTGGAACCTGGCGCCCGTACGGGAGAAGCCGAAGAGCGCGTCCGCGCCGGCCGGCGCGCAGACCGTGACGTTCACCCCGTGCGCGACCAGGCCCTGGGCCAGGGAGCGCACGTGCGCACCGATGCCGCCGGTGCTGGCGGCCAGGACGAGTACCACGTGCAGCTGCCCCGGTTCGGGGACGGCCGCGGTGGCCCGGGCGGCGGAATGGTCCACGTCGTCTCGCATCCGACTCGATCAGGTTCGCGCGCCGCTTCGCGAGGATTGCCCGCCGGGCGGCGCTCGGGGCTGGAAAGCCAGTGTCCAGCCGCCACCATGCCAGGTCGGCGGCCCTCTTGGACAGTCGGCGCCACCGGGGCGCGTCGCCGACGTCCGAGGGGCCGCCGGCGCCGGCTACCGGTGGCGCGGGGCCCGGGCGGCGGCCAACAGTTCCTCGGCGTGGGCGCGGCCCAGCTCCGAGTCCTCCAGGCCGGCCAGCATCCGGGAGAGTTCGCGCACCCGCTCCTCGTCGTTCAGCACCTTGACACCACTGCGGGTCACGGTGCCGTCGTTGGTCTTCTCCACCACCAGGTGGCGGTCGGCGAACGCGGCGACCTGTGGGAGGTGGGTGACCACCACGACCTGGGCGGACTCGGCCAACTTGGCCAGCCGGCGGCCGATCTCGACCGCGGCCTTGCCGCCGACGCCCGCGTCCACCTCGTCGAACAGGTAGGTGGGGACGGGGTCGGCCCCCGCGAAGACCACCTCGACGGCGAGCATCACGCGCGACAGCTCACCGCCGGAGGCGCCCTTGGCGATCGGGCGCGGCTGGGCTCCCGGGTGCGGGGCGAGCAGCACCTCGACCTCGTCCACGCCGTGCGGACCGTACGCGACGGTGCGCCCGCCGACCTCGATCCCGGCCAGGTCGTCCACCTGGCTGATCGAGAAGGTCACCCGGGCGTGCGGCATGGCCAGTTCGGCGAGTTCGGAGGAGACCGCCTCGGCGAACCGCCCGGCCGCGGCGTGCCGGGCCTGCGACACCTCGGAGGCCAGCTCGGCCAGCTCGGCCCGCAGCTCGGTCTCCCGGGCGCCGAGCTCGTCGATCCGGTCGTCGTCGCCGTCGAGCTCGGCGAGCCGCACCGCCCCGGCCTCGGCCCAGGCGATCACCTCGGCGAGCGAGTTCTCCTCGCCGCCGTACTTGCGCAGCAGCTGGGCCAGCACAGCCCGGCGGTCCTCGACGGCGGACAGCCGCACCGGGTCGGCGTCCAGGTCGTCCGCGTAGCCGGCCAGGTCGCCGGCCACGTCGGCGAGCAGGTAGCCGACCTCGTTGAGGCGGTCGGCCAGGGCGGCCAGCCGCTCGTCGTGGTGGCGCACCGCGTCCAGGGCCCGGCGGGACTGCGCGAGCAGGGTGCCCGCGTCCAGCGCCTCCGGGTCGACCGGGTCGCCGGCCAGGGCGGCGTGGGCGAGGGTCGCGGCGGAGGACAGCGCATCGGCATGGCCGAGCCGCTCGGCCTCGGCGGCCAGCTCCACGTCCTCGCCGGCCACCGGCTCGGCGGCGGCGATCTCGTCCAGGCCGAAGCGCAGCAGGTCGGCCTCCTGGGCGCGCTCGCGGGCCCGGGTGGTCAGCTCCTCCAGGCTCGCCGAGACCTCGCGCAGGGCGCGGTAGGTCTCCCGGTAGCGGGCCAGCGGCTCGGCCACCGAGGCGCCCGCGTACCGGTCCAGCGCGCCGCGCTGGCGGGCCGGGCGCAGCAGGCGCTGCTGGTCGGTCTGGCCGTGCACGGCGATCAGGTCCTCGCCGAGTTCGGCCAGCAGCCCGACCGGGACGGACCGGCCGCCGACGTGCGCCCGGGAGCGGCCCTCCGCGGAGACCGTCCGGCTGAGCAGCAGCGCGCCGTCGTCGTCCAGTTCGGCCCCGGCCTCGACCGCGCGGGCCGCCACCGGGGAGTCGGCAGGCAGTTCCAGCCGGCCCTCCACGACGGCGCGTCCGGTGCCGTTGCGCACCAGGCCCGGGTCGGCGCGTCCGCCGAGCAGCAGGCCGAGGCTGGTCACGACCATGGTCTTGCCTGCGCCGGTCTCACCGGTCACGGCGGTGAAGCCGGGGGCGAGTTCGACCACCGCGTCGTCGATGACCCCAAGATCCCGTATCCGCATCTCGTCCAACACGGAGACGACCTTACGAGGTTCCGCCCCCGGCGCGCGACGAGCGGCAACGGCGCGCGGCAACTCCGTACCCGGAAGTTCATCCCTTCCGGGAGTCCTCCGCGGGCGCCGGCACGGTGCACCAGGGCAGGAGGAACTGCACCAGCGGGCCGATGGCGAGCGCGTACGCGACGGTGCCGACCCCGGCGGTACCGCCGAGCAGCAGGCCGGCGGTGAGCACCGTCACCTCGATGCCGGTGCGGATCAGCCGCAGCGATCGGCCGGTGCGCCGGTGCAGGCCGGTCATCAGGCCGTCGCGCGGGCCGGGGCCGAGCCGGGCACCGATGTAGAGGCCACTGGCCAGACCGTTGAGGGCGATCGCCGCGGCCGTCAGCGCGATCCGGGCGGGCAGGGCGCCGGGGCCGTCGAGGACCCGCAGGGTGAGGTCCATGGACGCGCCGATCACCAGCACGTTGGCGACGGTGCCCAGGCCAGGGTGCTGGCGCATCGGGATCCACAGCAGCAGGACGAGCGCGCCGCAGATGGTCACCCAGGCGCCGACCGAGAGGCCGACGGTGCGTTGGAGGCCCTGGTGCAGGACGTCCCAGGGGTCGAGGCCGAGGCCGGAGCGGAGCATCAGCGCCATGCTCGCCCCGTAGAGGGCGAGGCCGACGAACAGCTGCGGGATCCGACGGCCCAGGGCGCGGGTGTCACCGAACACCCGGACGGCGAGGCCGGTTCCCCGGGCGGCGGGAACGGAGGTCCGGGTCGGGGTGCCGGTGGGCGTGGACGTGGACGCCGGGGTGGCGGTGGTCGGGGTGACGGACGGGACGGCCGGCGCCGGCGTGGTCGTGGTGGCCAATGCTGCTCCTGCGGTGGTGCTGCACCACCGGAATCGGCCCGGCGGTGGCGGACGGTGTGGCCGCCCTGTCATGATGACCAGGCCAAAACGGCCCACTCCAGGGCCAATACCGATCAAGTGGACTGATTGCCATGGCCGACTGGCACACCACCGTCACCCCGCCCGCCCTGGCCCGGCTGCTCGCCACCGCCCGGCTCCCCGAGCCGGCCACCGCGCGCCGCCCCGCCTACCGCACCCTGGCCGGGCAGATCCGGCTACTGGTCACCGAGGGCCGGCTGCCGGTCGGCGCCCGGCTGCCCGCCGAACGCGAGCTGGCCACCGCCCTGTCGATGAGCCGCACCACCGTCGCCACCGCGTACGAGACCCTGCGCGGCGACGGCTACCTGCACAGCCGGCGCGGCGCGGGCAGCTGGACCGCCCTGCCCGAGGGCGCCCCGCCACCCGGCGAGGCCCTGCACCCCGTCCCGCCGGACGAGCAGGGCCGCATCCTGGACCTCGGCGTCGCCGCCCCGCCCGCCCCGCAGCCCTGGGTCGGCCGGGCCGCCGCCCGGGCCGTCGAACAGCTGCCGTACTACGCCGCCGGGCACGGCCACTACCCCACCGGCGTCCCGGTGCTGCGCGAGGCCGTCGCCCGCCGCTTCACCGAGCGCGGGCTGCCCACCACCCCCGACCAGATCCTGATCACCACCGGCGCGATGGGCGGCCTGCACCTGGTCCAGCGGGCGTTGATCGGCCGCGGCGACCGGGTCGCCGTCGAGGCGCCCAGCTACGCGCACACCCTGCAGGCACTGCGGCTGACCGGCGCGCGCCTGGTGCCGGTGCCGTACGCCTGGACGCCGCAACCCGCCTGGGACCTCGACGAGTGGCGGCGGGTGCTGCGCGGCGCCGGCCCCAGGGTCGCCTACGTGATCCCGGACTTCCACAACCCGACCGGCGCGCTGATCGGCGAGGAGCAGCGCCGCGAACTGCTCGCCGCCGCCCGGGCCGCCGGGAGCATCGTGCTGGCCGACGAGACCACCGCCGAGCTCGGCTGGGGCGTCCCGCCGTCCACACCGCTGCCGCGCCCGACGGCGGCGCTGGACCGCTCCGCCCAGGTGGTCACCGTCGGCTCGGCGGGCAAACTGTTCTGGGGCGGCCTGCGGATCGGCTGGGTCCGGGCCGCGCCCGCGCTGGTGCGCCGACTGGCCACCGAGCGGGTCTACAGCGACGTCGGCACCCCGGTGCTGGACCAGCTGATCGCCGCCGAGCTGCTGGGCGAACCGCTGCCCGAGGTCCGGGAGCACCAGCTGACCCGGCTGCGGGCCACCGCGCGGGCCTTCGCCGCCGCCCTGCCCGAACGGCTGCCCGGATGGAGCTTCACCATGCCGCCCGGCGGGCTCTCGCTGTGGGTCTCCACCGACGGCCTGTCCGGCGCGGCACTGGCCCGGGCCGGGGAGCTCGGCGGGGTCCGGATCGCCTCGGGCAACCGCTTCGGTTCGGACGGCGCCTTCGAGCACCACATCCGCCTCCCGGTCACCGTGCCCGCCGCGAGCGTCCCCGCCGCCGTCGAACGCCTCGTCTCCCTGGCCGCCCACGCGGCGGCCGGCGGCCGGCTCGAACCTGCCGACGAGGCCCAGCCGCTGGCGGTGTGACGGACCGCCGGCGGCCGGTCAACGGCCTCGTGGCAGACGAAATCCACCGGCCCGCACGGACGTTGGTGCGTGTGGACGCGCAGCGGCCGGCCGCCCCGGTACCGGCCGGCGTCAGGGGCGCCCTAGTGGTGGTCGGCCCGGCCGCGCCAACCCGTCACCGGCAGCGCGAACTTGGCCACCAGCCGGTCGGTGAACGGCGCCCGGTGCAGTCTGGCCAGCCGCACCGGGGTCCGGCCCCGGCGGACCTCCACCCGCGCCCCGGCGGGCAGTTCGACCGAACGCCGCCCGTCGCACCAGAGCACGCCGTGCGGGGTCTTGGGCTGCACCTCGACCGCCAGCACCGACTTCGGCGAGGTCACCAGCGGACGGGCGAACAGCGCGTGCGCGGAGATCGGCACCATCAGCAGCGCCTCCACCTCCGGCCACACCACCGGCCCGCCGCCGGAGAACGCGTACGCGGTGGAACCGGTCGGCGTCGCGCACACCACGCCGTCACAGCCGAAGTTGGAGACCGGGCGGCCGTCCACCTCGGTCACCACCTCCAGCATCCGCTCCCGCGACGCCTTCTCGATCGAGGCCTCGTTCAGCGCCCAGTCCTCGTGCACCACATCGCCGTTGGTGCGGACGATGACATCGATCGTCATCCGCTCCTCGACCTCGTAGTCGGCGTCCACCACCCGCTCGACCACCACCGCCAGGTCGTCCCGCTCGGCCTCGGCGAGGAAGCCCACCCGGCCCAGGTTGATCCCGAGCATCGGCAGCCCGTGCGAGCGCGCCAGCTCCGCCCCGCGCAGCAGCGTCCCGTCCCCGCCGGCCACCAGGATCAGCTCGCAGCCGTCCGCCGCCCCGGGGCCCTCGGCCACCTTCTCGACGCCTTCCGGCAGATCCAGGTCCACCGCCTCGGCCTCCAGCAGTCTGATCCGGAGCCCCGCCTTCAGCAGCCCGTGCACCAGAGCCTCGACGCTGCGCAGCGCCGCCTCCCGGCCGGTGTGCGCGATCAGGAAGACCGTACGTTCTTCATCGCTCATGCCGCTGCCCTCTCCCTAACGCCTGCCGGGTCGCCCTTGGCCCCGGTGCGGCCGCGCCATACAACATGACGGGCCGGACGCTCGCAAGGCACCCTACCGGGGCCCCTCCGCCACGGCCCGGTCCGCAGCCTCGGGGTCCAGCTGCGGAGCGTCCCGGCGCAGCCAGAGGAAGTACTCGACGTTTCCGGACGGCCCCGGCAGGGGGCTCGCGGTGACCGCGCGCACGCCCAGCCCGAGCTCCCACGCCTGCCCGGCGACCTGGCGCACCATCTCGGCGCGCAGCTGCGGGCTGCGCACCACCCCGCCGCTGCCCAGGCGCTCCTTGCCGATCTCGAACTGCGGCTTGACCATCAGGACCAGGTCCGCGTCCTCGGCCGCGCAGGAGGCGAGCGCCGGGAGCACCAGGCCCAGCGAGATGAACGACAGGTCGCCCACCACCAGGTCCACCGGGGTGCCGCCGATCAGGTCCAGGGTCAGCTCGCGCACATTGGTGCGGTCCATCACGGTGACCCGATCGTCGCTCTGCAGCGACCAGGCGAGCTGCCCGTAGCCGACGTCCACCGCCAGCACGTGCGCGGCCCCGGCGCGCAGCAGCACATCGGTGAACCCGCCGGTGGAGGCGCCCGCGTCCAACGCCCGACGGCCCTCGACCACCAGGCCCTGCGGCACGAAGGCCGCGAACGCGCCGGCGAGCTTGTGGCCGCCGCGCGAGACGTAGTCGGGGTCGTTCTCGTCCTTGGCCACCACGACCGCCGCCGAGGTCTCCACCTGGGTGGCCGGCTTGGTCGCGGTGGTGCCGCCGACGGTCACCCGTCCGGCAGCGATCAGTTCGGACGCGTGTTCACGCGATCGGGCCAGCTTGCGGCGGACCAGTTCCGCGTCGAGTCGGCGTCGTGCCACTGCCACTGGTGCTTCAGCTCCTACGGATCCTGCGGGTCATTCCTGGTCGAGCGCGGCCAGTGTGTCGACGAGCCGCTGGTGAACATCTTCGTACACCGCGACGTGTGCCTCGGCCGGGACCCCGTCCAGGGCCTCCAGCAGGGCCAGCCCGGCGTCGATCCCGGGGTGGCCGGTGGGAGCCGGTTCGACGCCGAGCGGCTCGGCAGGGACGACCGCGTCGAGCGCTGCCGGCGGCACGGCGTGCCGGGCGGACCCGGGCGGGCGGGCGGACTCGGGCGGGCGGGCGGACTCGGGCGGTTCACTCGTCTCGGGCATCGGGCTTCTTCGTGCTGGTGGCCTTGCGAACGGTGGTCTTCCTGGTCGCCGCGCGCTTGGCGGGAGTCCCGGGCCGCGCCGCGGCCTCGGACTGCGCTTCGGTCTGCTTGGCGGTGGCGGTCTTCTTGACGGTCGTCGTCTTCTTCGCGGCGGCCTTCTTGCCCGCCGTCTTCTTCGGCGTGGCCCTGTCGACCGCGGTCTTCTTCGCCGTGCTCTTCTTGGCGGCGCCCCTGCTCGCGGGGCTCGTGCTCGCGGGGCTCGTGCCCGCACCACCCTCGCCTGCGGCGCTCTTCTTCACCGTGGACTCCCCAGCCGGTCCCGCCTTGCCGCCGACGGCGGGCTCCTCCTGCGGGGTCGGGGAGACCACGGGCACCGGCTCGGGCGCAATCGGCGGATCGACCTCGACCGGCTCGTCCACCTCCACCCGCTCGGCGACTATCGGCTCATCCGCCGTCCGGGCGGCCGACCGCTCCTCCTCGAACTCCCAGCCGCGTCCGAACAGGTCGCCCGCCCGCGGCGCCGGCACCGGCTGATCGGCCTCGTACGACCGCGGCCCGGACTCGGCCACCGGGGCCTCCTCCTCGACCTCGCGCAGCTTGGTCTCCAGGTACGCCAGCACCACGCCGACCTTGGTCACCTGGTCGCCGACCTTCTCGAAGACCTTCTCCGCCTCGTTGCGCGCCACGCCCACGGCCAGGTCCACCCCGGCGCGCCCGGCGGTGAGCGCTTCCCCGGCCAGGGTCTGCAAGGTCTCCACCGACGGCGGGAACTGGCCACCCATCCGACGCTCGACCTCGGCGACGTCGACCCCCGCCTTCTCCAGGATCGAGGTCGCCGTCCCGACGACCAGCCTGCCGACCTCCTCGACCACCCCGGCGGCGGTCTCCACCACTCCCCGAACCGTCCTCGGCAGCATCCGGGTGCCTCCCAATCGCCTACACGTGTCGCTCTGTCGCCCTCGGCACCCGGGCCGTTCCGGGCACCCCACTGACGACGCTACCGCCAAAACCCTCCTGAGGTACCGTGGCCCGCAGTCAGCACCGTAGCGACCGGGGGAGGGAGCCGCCCCGTGGCGAATTCCGAGGAGTGCCGGGAGGCACTGGAGCAGCTCAGCCGGAACATGACGCAGTCCACCGGCGACGTCCACAAGGCCGCGGCCCTCGACCGCTCGCTCAGCTGCCGGATCACCGACCTCGACCTGACCTTCACCGGGCAGCTGCGCGACGGCCGGATCCAGGACGTGGTGGCCGCCCCCGGCCCCCCAACCACGAAGGCGGAGATCCGGCTCACCATGAGCAGCGACGATCTGGTCGCACTGGTCGGCGGCCGGCTCAACTTCGCCTCCGCGTGGGCGGGCGGCCGGGTCAAGCTGGAGGCGGGCTTCCGCGACCTGCTGCGGCTGCGCACCCTGTTCTGAACCCGGCCGCCGAAGGCGGCGCCGGAGGCAGTCCCGCCCCCGGTACCGCCGACCGCCCTCAGAACCCCAGGTCGGCCAGTGCCTTCCGGCCGTCCACCGGCGCACCACCCGCGTCCAGCACCGTCCACGCCGCCGCGCACAGCGCCCGCAGGCCGTCCCAGCGGTCCCCTGCCCCGGACAGCCGCAGCACCCCGGCCTCGACCCCCGCGACCCAGCCGCCGCACGCGAAGCCGCCGTCCACGGCCGTCACCTCCGGGTGCGGGACGAGCAGTCCGCGCAGGTCGGCCGCCAGGTAGGTCGGCCGGTGCTCGACGGGGGCCGCCAGCAGCAGCTCCGGAGTGGTCACCCCGGTGAACACCAGCAGGCTGTCCACCCCGCCGTTGAACGCGCCCTCGATGTCGGTGTCCAGCCGGTCCCCGACCACCAGCGGCCGCTCCGCGCCGGTACGCAGCACGGTCTCGCGGTGCATCGGCGGCAGCGGCTTGCCCGCCACCTCCGGCTCCACCCCGGTCGCCGCCCGCACCGCCGCCACCAGGGTGCCGTTGCCGGGCGCGATGCCGCGGGCCCTCGGCACCGTCAGGTCCAGGTTGGACGCCACCCACGGCAGGCCGCTCTGCACCGCGTACGAGGCCTCCGCCAGGTCCGCCCACCCCACCGAGGGGTCGAAGCCCTGGACCACCGCGAGCGGTCCGTCGGCCAGCGAGCGGACCGCGACCAGCCCCAGCTCGGCCAGCGCCTCCTCCAGCCCGAGACCGCCCACGACCAGCACCTTCGACCCGGCCGGCACCTTCTCGGCGACCAGCCGGGCGGCGGCCTGGGCCGAGTTGATCACGTCGGTGGGCTCGGCCGGGACGCCCAGCTCGGTCAGGTGCTCGGCCACCACGCGCGGCGGGCGGGAGGCGTTGTTGGTCACGTACGCCAGCCGCATCCCGGCCGTCCGGGCGGCGTCCAGCGCGTCCACCGCGTGCTCGATCGCGTGTGCGCCCGCGTAGACCACACCGTCCAGGTCCAGCAGCGCGGTGTCGTACGCGTCGGTCAGCGGCCGCTCGCTGCCGCCGGGGGCGGTCCGTCGCACGGGGGTGGCCGTCTCGGTCATGGCTGCGCTACCTCATTCACTGCGTCGTTCACTGCATCGTCGATCACTGCGTCGTCGTTCACTGCGTCGTCCGTCGCCTCGCCCGTGCCGCACTTCCTCGTGCGTCACACCGTCCGTGCCGCACCGCGTCGTGCATCACGCCGACCGTCACGGCGTCCGGCCGGTCGTCGCGCCCACCGGTCAGGCGCCGCCGTCGTCGGCGCCCGCTCCGGTCCCGGCACCGGCGTCATCCGCCGCTCCTCCGGCCCCTTCGGCCGGGTCCTCGGCGACAGCCGGGGGCGCCAGGTACCCGGGTGCTCCCGGCAGCAACGGTCCGTACGCCCCGGCACGGGCCGCCAGGGTCGCCCGG
This sequence comes from Streptomyces sp. LS1784, assembly GCF_020103755.1. GTDB lineage: Bacteria > Actinomycetota > Actinomycetes > Streptomycetales > Streptomycetaceae > Kitasatospora. The sequence goes on along the minus strand of NZ_JAHSQD010000165.1, from coordinate 4,866 downwards.
GTCTGCCGCAGCGCCTGCCGGTAGTGGTCGGCCTCCGGCCGCATCGCCACGGCCAGCGCCAAGTGCTCGGCGGAGGTCTCGAAGTCGCCCAGCCGGGCCGCCGCGACGCCCCACCCGAACTGAGCGTAGTCGTCCGCCGGGTCCGCGAGCGCCACGGCCCGGAAGTTGTCCAGCGCCGCCGCGTACGAGCCCGCGTCGAACTGGGCCCGTGCCAGCGCCTCCCGGATGCTGCGCGAGTGCGGCTCGGCCGCCGCCGCCCGGGCGAGCAACTGCTCGGCGGCCGCCGGATGTCCCTGCGCAAGCAACCGGGCGCCCCGGCGGAACCAGTCGTACACGTCCCCGGTGGGCTCCCCGGAACGGCTCTGCCGCGGCACTCCGCCGACCGGCACCTCGCCGACCGCCGTGCCGTCGGCCGGTGCACAGCCGGCCGCGCCGTCGGCCGGAGCGCCCCCATGGGTGGCACCGGTCGGCCCGCCCGACTCGGCCGGGCCGCCACCGTCCACCCGTTCCTGCCCGTCGTCCATGCCGTACCTCGCCCTCGGTCGCACACCCGCCCCACCAACTCGGCGCGGGCATTCCGATCTCTCAACAACGTGTACCCGGTTACGATGCCCAGAATGAGCACACCCAGTGCAGAAGACGGAGTCGAGACTCCCGAGGGCGGCCCCGGCGATCCCGGGCACGTTGCCACCGCCGGCCTGTCCCTGTCCCCCTTCCGCGGCCTGCGCTACGTCCCCGACCGGGTCGGCGCCCTGGCCGCGGTGATGTCCCCGCCGTACGACGTCGTCGACCCGGGCCGCCGGCTCGACCTGGAGACCGCCGACCCGCACAACGTGGTCCGGCTGATCCTGCCCAGGCCCGAACCCGAGGACGCCGGCGACCGCCCCGACCGCGACACCCGCTACCGGCACGCCGCCCGGCTGCTGACCGCCTGGCAGCGCGAGGGCGTCCTGGCCGCCGACCCCGAGCCCGCGATCTACGTCTACGAGCAGCGGGTGCCGGCCACCACCGACTCCCCCGAGCTGCTCCAGCGCGGCCTGATCGGCGCCCTCGCGGTGAGCGGCCGCGAGGGCGGTGTGGTGCTCCCGCACGAGGACGTGATGCCCCGGCCGGTCGCCGACCGGGTCGGCCTGATGCGCACCACCCGGGCCAACCTGGAACCGCTGCTGCTCACCTATCGGGGCAACGGCGGCGCCTCCGGCGTGATCGAGCGGACGGTCGAGGGCGAGCCGCTGCTCTCCACGGCCACCAGCGACGGCACCCACCACCGCCTGTGGGCGGTCACCGACCCGGCCGAGATCGCCGAGATCAGCCGCGACCTCGCCACCTGCCGGGCCCTGATCGCCGACGGCCACCATCGCTGGGAGATGTACCTGCGCCTCCAGCGCGAGCACCGCCACCTGCCGCGCAGCCCCTGGGACCGCGGCATGGTGCTCCTGGTGGACACCGCCCGCTACCCGCTGCGGGTCCGCGCCATCCACCGCGTGCTGTACCGGCTGCCGGTGGCCGAGGCACTGGAGCGGCTCGGCGACCAGTGGAAGGTCAAGGAGGTCCCCGGACCGCTGTCCGCCGCGCTCCAGGCCCTCGCCGAGCAGAAACGGCACGGCGGCAACGGCTTCGTCGTGACCGGCGGCGACGGCATCTACTGGCTTCTCGGCGAGCCCGAGGAATCCCTGCTCGACGCCACCGTGCCGCACGGCCGGCCCGAGGAGTGGCGCCACCTGGACGCCACCGTCCTGCACGCCACCCTGCTGGACCGCACCTGGCACGTCCCCGACGGTCCGGACGACATCGGCTACCTGCACACCGCCGTGGCCGCCGAACGGGAGGCCGCCCGCAGCGGCGGCACCGCCGTCCTGCTGCACCCGGTCCGGGAGTCCGTGGTGCGACGGCTGGCCGAGCAGGGCGTCACCATGCCGCGCAAGTCCACCTCCTTCGGGCCGAAGCCGGCCACCGGGCTGGTGTTGCGAAACCTCGCGCTGGGCTGACACCTCCGCCGGCCGGACACAGGCCCGGACGCCGTGAGGCCCTGCCGCTCCCGGAGTTCCCGGGGAACGGCAGGGCCTCACGGCGTTGCCTCAGGGTGCTGCTCAGCCCTTGTCTGCGTCGGCCTTGGTGGCCTCGGCCTCCTCGGCCTTGGACTCCTCGGCCTTGGTGTCCTCAGCCTTGGACTCCTCAGCCTTGGTGTCCTGGGCCTTGGTGTCCTGGGCGCGCCCGGGGACGACGCCGTCGAAGTCCTCGTCGATCTCGAGGTCGTCCTCGTCGTAGTACTCCTCGACGTCCTCCTCGTCCTCGAAGATCACGCGGTCGTCGGCGTTGTCGCCGCCACTGCGCTTCTTCGCCGGGGCGTCGGTCGACTCGGTCTCGTCCTCGGCCAGCTCCGGGTCGAGCGCGTCGGTGAACTCGACGCCGTCGATCTCGGCCAGCCGCTCCGAGGCGTTGGTGCTGCCGTCGGTGTCGGCCTCGGCCGCCTTGGCGAACCAGTCACGGGCCTCGTCGGCCCGGCCGGCCGCGATCAGGGCCTCGGCGTAGGCGTAGCGCAGACGCGCGGTCCAGGGGTGCACGGCGCTGGAGGCCAGCTCCGGGCTCTGCAGCGTCACCACGGCGGCGTCGAACTGCTCCATGTCGCTGCGGGCACCGGCCGCGACCAGGCGCATCTCGACCTGGCCGGCCTTGTCCAGCTGCTTCACCTCGGGCTCACCGGCCATCGCCAGCGCCCGCTCCGGACGGCCCAGACCGCGCTCGCAGTCGGCCATGACCGGCCACAGGTCCGCCCGGCCGGTCATCCGACGGGCGGCGCGGAACTCGGTCAGCGCCTCGGAGTAACGCTGCGTCATGTACGAAGCGAAACCGGCCGCCTCACGGACGGCCGCCACACGGGAAGCCAGTCGGAGCGCGACGCGCGAGAACTGGTACGCCTCCTCCGGCTCGCTGTCGAGCAGGCGGGCCACCATCACCAGGTTGCGGGCGACATCGTCCGCGAGGGTCTTGGGCAGGCTCTTGAGCTCCTGGCGCACATCCGCGTCCAGCTCGAAGCCGGTGACGTCCTCCGGGATCGGCAGACGCTTGACGGGCTCATAGTTGCCACGGCGGTCGTCGTAGTCCCGACGGTCACCGCCGCGCTCGTCACGGTCACGGCGGTAGCCGCCGCCCTGGCGGTCGTCGCGGCGGAAGCCACCGCGGTCGCCGCCACGGTCGTCACGGCGGAAGCCGCCACGGTCGCCGCCACGGTCGCGGTTGAAGCCGCCGGAGGGGCGGTCGTCGCGACGGAAGCCGCCACGGTCGCCGCCGCGGTCGTCGCGGTCGCGGCCGTACCCACCCGACGGGCGGTCGTCACGACGCGGACGGTCATCACGGTCGTCACGACGGAAGCCACCCGGGCGGTCGTCACGACGGAAACCGCCGCTGGAGGGGCGGTCGTCGCGACGGAAGCCGCCGCGGTCGCCACCGCGGTCGTCGCGGTCGCGGCCGTACCCACCCGACGGGCGGTCGTCACGACGGAAACCACCACCGGCCGGGCGGTCGTCACGACGGAAACCGCCGGAGGGGCGGTCGTCGCGACGGAAGCCGCCACGGTCGCCGCCGCGGTCGTCGCGGTCACGGCCGTACCCACCCGACGGGCGGTCGTCACGACGCGGACGGTCATCACGGTCGTCACGACGGAAACCGCCGCTGGAGGGGCGGTCGTCACGACGGAAACCGCCGCTGGAGGGGCGGTCGTCACGACGGAAACCGCCGCTGGAGGGGCGGTCGTCACGACGGAAACCGCCGCTGGAGGGGCGGTCGTCACGACGGAAACCGCCACGGTCACCGCCGCGCTCGTCACGGTCGCGGTTGAAGCCGCCGGAGGGGCGGTCGTCGCGACGGAAGCCGCCACGGTCGCCACCGCGGTCGTCGCGGTCGCGGCCGTACCCACCCGACGGGCGGTCGTCACGACGCGGACGGTCATCACGGTCGTCACGACGGAAACCACCCGGGCGGTCATCACGACGGAAACCGCCGGAGGGGCGGTCGTCACGACGGAAGCCGCCGGAGGGGCGGTCGTCACGACGGAAGCCGCCGCGGTCGCCACCGCGGTCGTCGCGGTCGCGGCCGTACCCACCCGACGGGCGGTCGTCACGACGCGGACGGTCATCACGGTCATCACGACGGAAACCGCCGGAGGGGCGGTCGTCACGACGGTAGGCGCCACGGTCGCTTGACCCGCCCCCACGGGACCGGGGCTCGTAGCCTCGGCCGTCGTCCGATCGGCGCTCGGGACGGTCCTGGGGCTGGTTCGACATCGTGGTGACTCCTTCTGCTGCTTCAGCTCCACCGCGGGCCGAGCGTGCAACTCAGCTGCCGCCACGCGGTTTCGACGCCGGCCTGCTGGCCTGCGTACCTTCTCCATTGTCCGGCATGCCGGGACCCTCCGCGTCTGGGCGGAAGTCCCGTTTCTGCCGGCCTTCTTCACGTTCGCAAAACACAAAAAGGCCGCGGCCCCAGCGAGTCGCTGGGGCCGCGGCCTTGAATAATTGTTCGGCGGCGTCCTACTCTCCCACAGGGTCCCCCCTGCAGTACCATCGGCGCTGTAAGGCTTAGCTTCCGGGTTCGGAATGTAACCGGGCGTTTCCCTCACGCTATGACCACCGAAACCCTATCGGGTATTCAGCGAAACACACTTTTCAGTTGATAAGTGTTTCTTTGTTCGCCGGTGATAACTGTTCGTTACCCGGGAACCACACAGTGAACGCGAGCGTCTGAGGACAAGCCCTCGGCCTATTAGTACCGGTCAACTCCACCCCTCACAGGGCTTCCATATCCGGCCTATCAACCCAGTCGTCTACTGGGAGCCTTACCCTCTCAAGGAGGTGGGAGTGCTCATCT
>NZ_JAHSQD010000164.1 GCF_020103755.1 Streptomyces sp. LS1784 | reverse complement strand
CCGAGGACCTTGGAGACACCGGCCACGCGTCGGGACCTCGGCATGTCCCCACACCCCCACACAGGCACAACGCGTCGCCAGTGCCATCAACCGAGCTCAGCCAGGCCCAACTGAAAGGCGGAGGCTAATCGTCGGCAGGCTCGTCGATCGGCCAGGCGATCTCCAAGCGGTTGTCCGGGTCGTCCGGTGTCCCGGTCCACCGGCGGAAGATCATCCGGACCGGGCCCGCGAAAGTAAAGCCGTGTTGGGTGATCCAGTCGGCGACGGCGTCGTACGCGCCGAGGATCTGCGGGAACACAGCGGCCGCGCCCTCAACCTCCGTGCAGGCGAGGGTGCTTTCGGGTAGCTCGCGCACGGTTATGCCCTCGGGCAGGTCCGTAGGCTGCGCGCCGTCCTCCCAGAACGGCAGGCACGCCTCGACGAGCGTCTCGTTCTCGTCGTCGCACACTCCGTGGAAGCGGACGAAAGCGGGCCCGGGGAGCGTGAGTGGGCCGCGGCCGGCGACCTCGTACATCTCCTGGTAGGCGCTGCGGAGGAAGGCGGCAAGCCCGGAGTTGTCCAGGGTCGCCCCGCAAACGAGGATCCGTTCGGCGGCGCCCTGGCGCACGGTGACGCGGTGGGTCATCTCTGCTCCTTCGGTCAGTCGGTTCAACAGGCTGTGGACCATGGAACGCTGCACCTCCAGCCGCCGCTCGGCCGCCCGCAGATGCGCCTGCAGGGCGGCGACCAGCTCCTCCTCGCCGCCGCCGAGCAGCCGGCGCACCTCTTCGACCGGGATGTCCAGCTGCCGCAGAGCCCTGATCGATTGCGCCGTACGTACCTGGTCACGCTGGTAGTACCGGTAGCCGCTCACCGGATCGACGAACGTCGGCACCAGCACGCCACTGGCGTCGTAGTGCCGAAGCGCAGTGACCGAGAGGCCGCTGGCCTGCGAGAACTGCCCGATCGGCAGCAGGTTTCTCCTGTCCACGGCACTGACTGTGCCGTCTCGCGTTACCCGAGAGTCAAGCCCGTCCCCTGCGAATCTGCGGTTCGTTGTCACCTGGTGGTCAGGGGGTGTCACTGACTCTGGATGGTGGAGGAGCTGGGGAGTGCCGTCGGCGGGGGAGCGGATGGTGTCACTCTGGTGCGGATTTCCGCTGACATCCTGTGATGCGGCATGGTGACAGAGTCATGCAGTTCCCCTGGCCGCCGTGGCTGCCCCGGGGTGCTGGTCGAACTTCGGATGGACCGCGCCCCTGTCCGACGGACCGTGGGGCCAGGCCGGCTGGATCGCCCTCCTCTACCAGCCGCAAGGCGCCAGGTTCCTCGTCGACAACTTCTCCCGCCCCAAGACCCACCCCACCGCGGACCTGACGCTGGACGCCATCCTGCGCGCCCACCAGCCCACCCGACCGGCCCCCGCCCGCTGACCGGCCCTCACCAGGCGTCAGGGCCGCCGTGGTGGTGCCGGGCGATGGCCTCCAGCAGCGCCTGACGTGCGCCCCAGAGCCTTCCCTGCTCGGCGGCCAAGGCGTCGGCCGCCCACACCGGCAGCGGCCTGCCCAGCGCCGCCGCCCCCAGCGACTCCTCCAGCGCGCCGCCGGCCTGCTTCCAGTCCTCCAGCTGCCGGAACAGGACCCGCACCAGGACGTCGACGGCCCCCGGGTCCCGCGCTTCCTGGCGGGCCCCCTGGGCGGCCTCGCCGAGGACGTCCTCGTCCAGGTCCTCGAACACCTCCTCCCACCGGGCCACCAGCCGTCGATGGTCCGCCAGCACGCGCCCGGGGCGTCCGGCGCCCGCGACGCCGGAGCCTCCAAAGCCGACTGGGCCGCCGTCCTCGCCGCTGTCCTGGCCGCTGTCCTCGACATCGAGTTCACCGGCATCGACCGGGGCGTCCTCGGCATCGACTGACGCCACCAGACCGCCAGATCCGGCCCTCACCGAGGCCGCAGCCGGCAGCCCGCGACAACGAGTTGCAGCGCAGGCGTCACCGAACTGCAGTACCGGGCGTCACTGGGCTGCAGTGTCAGAAGCCGCGCCATGCCACCCCGGCGCTGCTGGCCTCCAACCGGCCGGGTCCCGCGGAACGCCCCCTGCTCCCCCCAGGACCCGGCCGCTGCGCCGCTTCCCTCGGGCGTCATCACTGACTGCGCCCTGACGGCCGCTGCGCCGCTGGCTGGGTGCTGCTCGCCGCCGGCCGGGGACGTTTTGGCACTTTCGGGTACCCCCTTCTGACCTGCGTTTTTATGGAGCTGTGGGTAGACCCGGGGACGTTTTGGCACCGTTGGTGCGCCGATTTCGACCCGCGCCGGCGCGGCTGTCGGCACGGATGGTCTACCGTGATCGGAAGGCGGCTTGCGGGACGAGCGCACGTGCAACGGCTGGTATTACTGGGGCATGCAGGAAGAGACGGCACGTTCCGCGATCGACACGTTCATCTCCGCGTTTAACGCCTCGGACGACAGTTATGTGACTGCCCTGCTCTCCCAGGCCCTGACCTCAGATGTGGTCTTCTGGGGGCCGTTGGGTCGCAGCGAAGGAATCGCGGCGGTCGAGCGGTTCGTGCTGGACATCCGGCGCCACCCGGCGGGGACCGGCACGATGGCGCGCTGCTCAGCGGTGGACATGCCTGGCGAGTGGGCCCGGTACCAGTGGGTCTTCACCACGCCGGATGGAGGCCCCCGCCTGGCGGGAACGGACGTCGTCCATCTGCGGCGGAGCCTCATCGACCAGGTCATCGTCTTTGCGGGGGAGATCGAGCCGTCCGCCTCCTGAGTCGTCCTTCTGTCGCTGTCCTTCTCGTGAACTTGTCCCTTTCGGTACTCCGGGGCTGCGGTTCGCGGTCGGTCGGGCTGCGGCGTTGAGGGGGCGTCCGCCCCAGCGGATGCCCTTCTCGCTGTGGATGCGGGCGCGTTCCTTGCGTTGGGCGGCAAGTACGTCGGGGTGGCGGGCGTTGGCGTTGCGCCAGCGCAGGTAGCGGTGCAGTGCCTGGGTTTGCGTGGGGTGGCTGCGGTGGTGGGAGTTGGCCAGGGTGAACTGCCGCAGCAGGCCGAAGTGGGCCTCGATCGGGTTGGCCCAGGATGTGTAGGTCGGGGTGAAGCACAGCTCGACCGTGTTCTTCTTCGCCCAGCGGCGGATGTCGGCGCCGGTGTGGGCGGAGAGGTTGTCCAGGATGATGTAGATCGGGGCGCCGTCGGGTCGGGCGGCGCGGATCGACTTCGGCGCGGCCAGGGTGTTGGCGGTGCCCTTGCGGCGTCGGTTGACGTCCCACAGGCGGTCAGCAGCCGCCAGTGCCCGTCGATCAGATCGGCGGTCCGCCGTGAGGGCAGCATCCTGGCGGTGATCATCCTGGAGATCGCTTACTGGGGCTGTACCGCGGACTAGGCCGTGTCCTGCCGATCAGTTGAGTCGTTGATATGACTATGGGGAGTAGGGGTGATCTGACTGACGGCCAGTGGGAGCGGCTTCGGCCGCTGCTGCCGGTGGGTAACGGGCGTTGTGGCAGGTGGCGGGACCACCGGCAGGTCATCAACGGCATCCTGTGCCGGACGCGAACGGGCGTGCCGTGGCGGGATCTTCCTGGGCGCTACGGTTCGTGGAAGACGGTCCATGAGCGGCATCGCCGCTGGTCGGCGGACGGGACGTGGGAGCGCCTGCTCCAGCGGGTCCAGGCGGAGGCGGATGCCGCCGGTGGGATCGACTGGGACATCTCCGTCGACTCCACGTCGATCCGTGCGCACCACCACGTGGCCGGAGCCCGCCATGCACCGCCGGTCCTCAAAGGGGGCGCCGCGCACGCGATCAGGAATGCTCGGATGTGGACAGAGCTGTTCAACTGCCTGGTGGCGGTGGTGCGGCCGGAGAGGCCCTCGGGCGATCCCGGGGCGGCCACACCACCAAGATCCACCTGAGTGCGAAGGGGTACTGTCGGGTGTTGTCCCTGGTCGTCACGCCGGGGCAGCGCGCCGACTGCACCCAGTTCGAGCCCGTCATGGACAAGATCCGGGTTCCGCGTATGACGACCGGCCGCCCCCGTACCACGCCCGACAGCGTCAGCGCCGACAAGGCGTACAGCAACCGGCGCACCCGCCGCTACCTGCGGCGACGGGCGATCCGACACGCCATCCCCGAGAAGGCCGACCAGGCAGCCAACCGCCGCAAGCGGGGAAGCGCCGGCGGTCGACCGCCCGGATTCGACAAAGAGCGATACAAGAAGCGCAACGTCGTCGAGCGCGCGATCAACAAGCTGAAGAACTACCGCACCGTCGCGACCAGATATGACAAACGCGTCTACGTCTTCCTCGGCACGGTCACGGTCGCCGCGCTGATCATCTGGCTCCGCTCATGATCGCGCGGACAGAACCTAATTTCAGCACCGGTCAAATTTCGACTGGCCGCCGCGTGCCCCGTCGTGCTGGCCGCAGCCCCTCCCCGGAGCCTGGCGCCGCGGGCCGTCGACCGCCTCGTCGGCCACCTGCGCCGGGCCGGGACCGTCCTGATCACCCCCGGCCCGTGGCCCGGTGCCCACCTGCGCCTGGACGTGACCGCCCGGCACTGGTCCGGAGTGCAGGACGGCTGGGGGCAGCTCGAACGACGGCGCGTGAGGGTGGAGTCCTCGGGCCGGGGCTCGGCGGCGCGACCGCGCTCCGCCGAGCTGTGGCTCCCGGACGCCACGGGCACCGTCGCGGCAGCGACGAAGCCCACCGCCCTCGCTGAGACGTCCAACAGCGGTGGCACAGCCGCCGTGGCGGGATGATCACCCTGAACGCGGAGCCGGCATGCCACGCTACCCCCGGACCGTTGTAGGTTCCAGCATCACTTGTCATTCTGAGCGAGCTTGACCTGCGGCTTCGGGCGGGTGTCTGGTCGACTTGCCGTTGGTTCTCGCGCTGCCTGACTCGATCCGCAGGCCGCAGGGCTGACCGCGGCCCGGTGACCTGTGACCTGCCGTTCCGGCACGCATGAACGACGCCACAACGTCGCACCGGATGCCACTCACAAGGCCAGCGCTGCCGTCACGCGGGCGAGCCGGTCAGTTGGCAGGGCGAAGCGGTTGGCCGGGTTGCGGTACGAGTAGCCGCCGTCGTTGACCTGGTGGCCGGACTCGGCCGTGCTCCAGCACACCGGACCGCACTGCCCCTGGTCTTCCAGCAGCGCAGCCGCGAGGCGCGGGCCGTACGGGGCGGTGCGCCTGCGGTGGCGGGCTCGGGCGGCCTGCTGGATCCCGGCCTCGGCCAGGTGCCGGCGGCCGGCGGCGAGGCCTTGGCGGACCTGTTCCTCGACAGCGGTGAACACGCGGTGGTAGGTGCGGTCGTACGCCTCGATCAGCTGGTAGGTCCACATGCCCGGGACGACGTCCCGGCCCAGGAGCTCCCGCTCGACCAGGTTGGCTGCGTAGGTGAGTTCTGAGAGCAGCTGTTGGTGACTTCGGAGAGCACGAGGTGCTGTGATCGCTGCTCAGTGCTGGTGAGAAGTAAGAGCGGTCGGGATGAGTTCGGTGTGTGTCAGGCAATGGCGGCGGCGGTCAGGGCGAGGGCGGAGCCGGCGAATACCACCGTGTGGCGGACGTTCTGGAGGATCCGGGTCCAGGCCGGGAAGGCGTCCTCGGCGGCCTTGAGGAAGGCGGGGACGTCGACCAGGGCCAGCTCGGGGTCGCCCTTGCGGTGGAAGGCGACCTGCACGGACTTCACCGCACCGAGCTGGCTCTGCAGGATCAGGATGTTGGCGAGGAACGTGAGCGTGGAGAAAGCCCAGGTCAGCGTGGTGCCGAGCGGGTTGCCGGCCAGGTTGAGGGCGGCGGCGGTGAGGCTCGCGGCGGCGAAGGAGCCCGGGGCCCACCATTCGTGGCCGCCGGCGTCGAAGCGGAGCCTGTTCTCCTCCAGGACGGCCGGGCGGATGCCCTGGCGCTGCAGCTCGGTGACGGCGGCGGCCTTGGCGACGGCGCCGAAACGGTGGCGCAGTAGCGGGATGGAGGCGAAGGCGGCGGCGACGAGGATCTGGGCGGCGGCGGCGAGCGTGTTCACGGGATTCTCCTTCTGGGGCGGGTTCTCCGAGCGACTTTTACATAGTTCAAGTTCCGGTGCCGAGAACTGTAGGGGTCGAGTTGAACGCTGTGCAAGTGCCTTCTTGAACTTTGTGCAAGACGGGCTGCGGTGACCTATCGTGAACGCATGCCACGCGACACGCTGACCCGCGAACAGATCGTCCGGACCGCCGTCGAGCTGCTCGACACCGAAGGCCTGGAAGGCCTCAACATGCGCGCACTGGGCAAGCGCCTGAACTCCGCCGCTACCGCCGTCTACTGGCACGTCAAGAACAAGGACGGCCTCCTCACCCTCGCCGGGGACCAGGTCTGGGACGAGATCCGTCTCCCCGACCTCGACGCGGTCGACTGGCGCACCGCCGCCACCGCCATGGCCCACGACCTGCACGCGATGCTCACCCGCCACCCCTGGCTGGTGCAGGCCTTCGCCACCCACCTCTTCCACGGCACCGGCAAGGCCCGCCACGACGACCACAGCCTCGCCGTCTACGAGAAGGCCGGCTTCACCGGCTCGCAGGCCGACCGGGCCGCCGCCTCGGTCTTCACCTACGTCCTCGGCAACGCCGCACCCGCCGCCGCCACCACCTCGCTCACCCGCAGGATCGAACGCGAGGGCGGCGACGCCGAGGAGGTGTTCGGCGCGGTGATGAAGCAGGCCGTCGAGGCCGCCTCCGGGTTCCCCCGGCTACGCGCCCGGATCGACTCCGCCGCTTCCACCGACTACGCCGAGGCCCCGGACGACACCTTCGACTTCGGCCTCCAGTCCCTCCTCGACGGCCTGGAGGACCGCCTGCGTCGGACGAACAGCTGACAAACGGTCAGCGCGGCCGCCGGGTACCGAAGGCCCGCACAGCATGCAGGCCTGGGCTTCTGCGTGGCGCCCGCACTCATGCGGCGGTCAGGAGCGGCTCCTGGCCTCCGCCGGCTCCTGGAGCGGGCCCGAGATCCGGGCCAGCTCGTTGGCGATCTCGATCACGCTGGGAAGACGACAGGCGTGGCGGAGCAGCGGGTGTACCAGTTCCGGGGCTGCCCTGACGTTGAGGACTTCGAGACGGTGGCCGGGCCCCGGGACCGGCCCGCGCATGTCCTGGTGCGCGAGCGCCCCGGCGGTGACGAGATCGCCGACGGCTACGTGCTGGAGAACGTCGACCTGGACGAGCGCACGGCTGACTGTCTCTGGGGCAAGGGCGCAGACCCTGGGACAGTGACGACCTTCCTGCTTCAGGCCCTTGCCGAGGTTGCCTCGAACGACAGCTGAACCCGGCTGCCGAGTGAGCGGGCGGTCAAACTCACCTGGCCGACTGTCGAGATCACTTGTCAGAGGACACGCCGGCCTTCGTCAGGTTCTGCCGGAAGCGGATCAGCGGCGGGTGCTCCACCGCGTTCGGATCGGTCCGCGGGTCGTAGGCGGCCAGATTGTGCCGCCCGCACCCGTTCGGCGATCCGCAGCCACTCCTGGTGGTCCGCCTCGGCGGTGAGCACCGAATGGTCGACGTTCGGGTCCTCCAGCGCCAGGCCTCGGAGCTGCTCCAGTGCCTTCCCCACCGCGTGGTCGATCTCCGCCGGTGTCATCCCGTCCGCGTCCCGGCACACCGGAGCGCGATGGAAGTGGTCCGTGTCCGGGTGGAGCTCCGGCCGCTCGCCGGGCGGGCGCAGCCAGCGGGCCGGGATGGTGTGGACGACCGTGTCGGGGAACGCGATGGCCTTCCCGTCCGCGGCCCGGACGACGGCGGTGATCTCGTACTCCCGGCCCTCGGCGAGATCGAGGGCCGCGGCCTGCTCGGCGGTCAGGCGCAGCGCGACAAGAGCAGGACGACCCCGACCGGGCGCCGGTGGTGTGGCTGCCGCCGACCGGTGCGGCCGCCCTCCACCTCTACCCGGACATCAGCCCCGCCCTCGACCAGGCCACCCGACCCGACACCGGCGCGGCCGTGGGCCCGATGCTGCTCCCGGCGATGACCAGCGCCTCCTACCAGTGGCGCTGACCTTCTCCCGCCTGCCCGGCTGTGACGGTGCACCGTAGATGGCCGGAGTTTCGCGCTACTTGGCCTGCTCCGTGCTCCTCGGTTCCCGCTCACGCCGCGGTCTCCCGGCTTCCGTCGGTACCAACATGGTGCGAAGGCCTGAAAGATTTCCTTCCGTCGTGTCGATCTGTGGCTGCGCCGTTCGACCTGGGACTGAGAGGGTCGAGAGACGATCCCCGATCAAGGAGGCTGACGATGGCGAAGTACATGCTGATCATGCGGGGCACGGACGAGTCCGTCGCGAAGATGATGGCCACGCCGTTCGAGGAGATGCTGGAGACGGTGGGCCGCTTCAACGACGAGCTGATCCGGGCGGGGGTGCTCGTCGCCGCGGAGGGTCTGGACGACCCGTCCCAGGGCGTGGTGGTCGACTTCAGTGGCCAGACCCCAGTGGTCACCGATGGGCCGTACGGTGAAACGAAGGAACTGTTCGGCGGTTTCTACCTGATCGACGTCGCGTCGAAGGAGGAAGCGGTCGAGTGGGCCAAGCGGCTCCCGGCGTTCCCGGGCTCGAAGTGTGAGGTCCGCCGCGTGCCGGGCATCGAGGAGTTCCCGCAGGACAACGAGTGGATCGTCAAGGAGCGGGCGTGGCGCGAGCGGACCGGCCAGCTGTGACGCCCCCGGCTGTCGACGGCCCGCCGAGCGCCGCCTCGGCGCGGCGGGCCGTCGAGGCGGTCTGGCGGATCGAGTCCGCGCGGATCGTCGGCGCGCTGGCCCGCTACACCGGGGACTTCGCGCTCGCCGAGGACGTCGCGCAGGAGGCGCTGGCCGAGGCACTCGTCTCCTGGTCGGCAGGCGGTGCACCGGCCAGCCCGGTGGGCTGGCTGCTCGCGACCGCGCGGCGGCGGGCCGTCGACGCCTTCCGCCGCAGGTCGGCGCTCGACGAACGGTACGCCCTGCTCGCCGGCCCACTGGCCGAGGGCGAGTTCAGCTCCGGCGCGCAGGCCCCACCCGACCGGCCGGGCAACCTGCCCTGGGATCCCGACCGTGTCGACGACGACGTCCTCGCGCTCATGTTCACCGCCTGCCATCCGGTGCTCTCGCCCGAGGCCCGGGTGGCGCTAACGCTGCGCGTGGTGGGCGGCCTGTCCAGTGAGGAGATCGCGCGCGCGTTCCTCGTGCCCACCCCGACCGTCCAGGCCAGGATCACCCGCGCGAAGAAGACGATCGCCGCCGCCCACGTGCCGTTCGAACTCCCCGCGTCCGAGGAACGGCCGGGGCGCCTCAGCGCCGTCCTGAGCGTCCTGTACGTGATCTTCACGGAAGGCTCGACAGCGACCACCGGAGACCACCTGCTGCGCCCGGATCTCGCGTACGAGGCCGTGCGGTTGGCCCGAATGCTGGCCGCCCTGCTGCCGGGTGAGCCGGAGGTGCACGGCCAGCTCGCGTTGTTCGAGCTCACCGCTGCGCGCTTCCCGGCGCGCACCGGGCCCGACGGCGAGGCGGTACTGCTGGAGGACCAGGACCGCCGCCTGTGGGACCGTTCCGCGATCCGTCGTGGCCTGGCCGCACTCGGCCGGGCTTCCGCCCTCGGGCGGGGCCTTGGACCGTACGGTCTGCAGGCGGGCATCGCCGCGTGCCACGCGATGGCGCCCTCGGTGCAGGAGACCGACTGGGAACGCATCGTGCTCCTGTACGAGGCGCTCGGCCGCGTGGCCCCGTCACCCGTCGTCGAGCTCAACCGGGCAGTGGCCGTCGCGATGGCGAGCGGACCGTATGAGGCACTGTCCCTGGTCGACGACCTGCTCGCCTCCGGCCGTCTGTCGGGCTCTCATCTGCTCCCGAGCGTGCGCGGCGAGCTGCTGGTCCGCCTCGGCCGCACCACCGAGGCCCGTGCCGAACTGGAACTCGCCGCCCGCCTGTGCCGCAACGCCCGCGAGCGGGCGGTGCTGCTGCGCAAGGCGGCCGCCCTGGAGTGACGCCCACCTGAGTAGTGCAGCCGTCCTACCCCTGTGAGTGGGTGGGGTGGTGTCAGCGGGTTGGGCGGCAGTCACGAATTCAACGTCAGTACCTCTGGGACGACCCCTACACCCAGCTCGCCGTCCTCTTCGTGGGCGGAGAAGACTGCTACCAGACCCTGCGCAAAGAACCGATGCTCTCTTCCAGGATCTTCATCTGGCAACGCCTCGCCCGCCCCACCCCAGAGGAGGTCCTGGAGGTGATCCCGCTCTTCCACCCCGTCCGGGCCGACGCGCACCCGGACGACATCGCCTTCGCCGACCAGCACGCCGCTCACGGCAACTTCCGTACCTGGGCCCAGCTGACGGCGCACGCTCGCACCGCGTTGGCCCGCACCGGGCGCCCGCAGATCGACCAGGAACTCCTACGCCGGGTCTTCAGCCGCCTCGGATGACCCACCATGCGGGCCGGCCCTCAGCCTGCCACCGACGGACCCACCCCCGCCCTGGACCACGTGGCCGAAGCCGCGGAATTCACCGCAACGGGGCGGCCGGTGCGCTAACGCCAAAAGGCCGCCATCCCACGCGGAGGTGACGGCCTCCAGTGCCTTCTCGGGGCCGCAGCAGCCTACCGCCAGCCTCGGCACCGCCCCGGCCCGGGGCAGCCCACCGCCGACCGCTACGCCCACTCGACGCCGTGCTCGGCGAGCTGCGCGAGCTGCCCGGCGGTGAGCTTGGCCCGGCGCGCCTTCGTGTTGTTCGAGAACGCCCCCAGCCCGACGGAGACGACCTCCACGCTCGCCTCTCCACCAGGCCCGGCCACCACGACCTCAAGCGGCTCCTTGTGGGGTCGGGGAACCTTCGCATGTCCCTCGCGCTCGACGAAGGCCGCCGGGGCGGCCAGGCCCGGGGTGAAACGGTCGGCACGGGACACCTTCGGCTTCGCATCCGCCACGGCCTTCGCCGCCACCAGCTCCTGGTCTTCCTTGACCCCGATTGCCGACAGCAGGTCCCGCTGATCCTCCTCCAGCCCGGGCCGGTCGGCGCGCTGCGCCACGACCCAGCGGCAGAGTTGCTCGCCCTCGAAGACGGGGTCCACGGGCAGGGCGGTCCGGTCGACGCGGCCGTCGGCTGCCGGCCACCACTGCCGCGCCACGCTGTAGGCGCGTTGCCAGGTGACCGGCCAGGCGGGGCACCGCCATGGGTCGGTCTCCTCCAGCGCGGCCCGGCGCCCCGGAGCGAGCGCGCCCAACTGGTCGGCCGGCCCCTGGGCCGCAGCCCGAAGCCCGGCGAGCCAGGCCCCGATCGCATACCCGCCGGCCGACGCCCGGGCCGGCGCCGCCAGGCTGCCGCCGTGGCCCTTCGCCCAGACCCTGGCCCAGTCGAGCCCGGCCTCGAAGCGGGCGTCGGAGACGGACCAGATCATCCCGAGCGCATCCGGCATGTCGACGCGATGTCGCGCCAATTCACCAGCAGAATGCTCGGCCCGCCGGTCGGAGAGCCATTTCCCGAGCGGAAAGTTCCCCTCTTCGCCGACCATCGCGGAATAGGGAATATCGAGTCCACCGGTCTCCTCGTGCCAGCGCCGGGCGTGGCTGATGCCCTCCCGCCAGAACTGGTTCTCACCCGTCAGCACCCGCGAAGCGATGAACAGGGCGAGCACGTTCTCGTCCACTGGAGCCTGGAAGCGGACCGGCAGCGTGAACGCCCCCGAACCACCCTCACCAGACCAGCTCTCACCAGGCCCGGAAGCTGCCTCAGCGCTGCGCCCCTTCGTGCGCTTGCCGGACTTCTGGGGCACGGCGAGGACCTCCACCACGCGTGCGTCGTGAGACCTCAAAGCGGTCAAAATCCGAACAAGCGCCCCATAGGGATCCGATTCCAGAATGTCACCTGGCTCCCCCCGGGGCTTCAGGAAAACCGGCACGATAAGGCTCGCGGTCTTCCCTTCACCGGGCTTCATCCGCAGGGCCCGACCGGTGGCCTGGACGATATCCACCATGCTTCCCCGCCCGTGCAGGAGAACGGAATCTGCGTCCGGGATGTCGATTATCTAGCTAGAGCTGGTCTTGTGGTGAGGGGCGTTTGGTATGTGGCTGAGCTGGGATGGTGCTGGCCTGTAGACCCTCTGGCCTGTGTGTGGGTGACGTTTGGTGTGGATGTCGCCTGCGGGGATGAAGTTCCTGGTCAACCGTGCGGCTGGGTGGGGGAGTGGTGGCTAGGGTCCGGGACTGGCGGTCGGCCCCGGTCTGTCCGGGGCCGACCGCGTTCGAGGGGTGCGGCAGTGTCACCGGTGGGGTGCCGCGTAGGCGCGCAGGAAGGCCCGGATGCCGGCGACGACGATCTCCTCGGTCTCCGCCCGGTCCAGTGGGTACGCGCCCCAGTACGAACGCTGGGTGACCTCCGTCGTGGTCAGCAGCACGAAGTGCGCGGCCGCCCGCCCTGGGTCCGGTGCCTCCAACCACCCGTCCTCGGCCAGTTCCCCGAACCGGTGGCCGAGGGCGGCGGACACCCGGCGCGGCCCGGTCTCCTGCCAGGCGTCGAGGGCGGCCTGCGGCAGGTGCCGGGCCTCGGCGTTGATCTGGCGCACCAGCCCGAAGTGGTCGGCGAACTCGGTCAGCGGGGTCACCCAGGCCATGGCGAACGCGGTGAGGTCCGCCTCCAGGTCGGTGACCTTCGCGAGTCGGCGCTCGATGATGTCCAGCTGGGCGTCGGCGACCTGTGCCGCGCTTTCCCGGACGACGGTCTGGAAGAGCAGTTCCTTGCCCGTGAAGTGGTTGTAGATGGTGCGGGTGGACACCCCGGCCTCCGCCGCGATGGCGTCGATGCTGGCGCGGGTGTAGCCGTCCCGGCCGAAGACCGTGCGGGCGGCCCGGGTGATGGCCTGGCGCTTCTCGGCCAGTCCCCGACGGGGCCGGTCCGGCGTTTCCTGCCTGCTGGTCATGGAGTCTCCTTCATTGCCGTTCCCTCAAAAATTTACAGGCACCGTTGTACTTGTTGCCATACACGTTGTACTTTACCTGACGTGCCGTCCGAACGGGCGGTGACAGAACAGCAGCACACTCCTGGAGACAGCCATGTCCGAGACCCCGTTCCGCCTCGCCGTCATCATCGCCAGCACCCGGCAGGGCCGCTTCGCGCCCACCGTCGCCAACTGGTTCGTCCGCACCGCCGGGCAGCGCGCGGACCTCGACATCGACGTCGTCGACCTGGCCGAGCACCCGCTGGCCCACGTGGGCGAGGAGCCCACCGCCGAGCAGGCCGAGCGGCACGCGGCCCTTACGCCCCGGCTGGCCGCCGCCGACGCCTTCGTGGTGATCACCCCGGAGTACAACCACAGCTTCCCGGCCGCCCTCAAGAACGCCATCGACCTGCACGGCGCCGAGTGGCGGGCCAAGCCGGTCGGCTTCGTCTCCTACGGCGGTCTCGGCGGCGGGCTGCGCGCGGTCGAGCAGCTCCGGCTGGTCTTCGCCGAGCTGCACGCCGTCACCGTCCGCGACACCGTCAGCTTCCACAACGTCTGGGGCCTCTTCGGCGAGGACGGCGAGCCGGTCGACCCGACCGTCCAGAACGGCGCCGCCAAGGGCATGCTCGACCAGCTCACCTGGTGGGCGCACGCGCTCCGGGATGCCCGTACCGTCCGCCCGTACGGCGTCTGAACCGCGGCCGGGGGGAACGAAGAAGATGAGCACCGCCACCGGGCCGGTCACGGCCGGGACAGCCACCCACACAGCCACCGCGGCCGGACCCGGTCCGCGCACCGCGGCCGTCGCCGCCGTCGTGGTCCTCGGCTCGCTGATGACCGTCCTCGACACCACGATCGTCAACGTCGCCCTGAACCGCCTCGCCGGGGACTTCGGTGCCCCGCTGGCCACCATCCAGTGGGTCACCACCGGCTACACCCTGGCGCTCGCCACCGTCACCCCGGTCACCGCCTGGGCGATCGGACGGTTCGGCACCCGTCGCCTCTACCTGACCGCGCTCACCCTGTTCGTGCTCGGCTCGGCGCTGGCCGGCGCCGCCTGGGACGCCCCCTCGCTGATCGCCTTCCGCTTCCTTCAAGGCCTGGGCGGCGGCATGGTGATGCCGGTCGGGATGACCGTCCTGGTCCGCGCCTGCGACCCGGCCCGCACCGGCCGCACCATGAGCGTGCTCGGCATCCCCGTCCTGATCGGCCCGCTGGCCGGGCCGGTGCTCGGCGGCTGGCTGGTCGACGAGGCCTCATGGCGCTGGGTCTTCCTGACCAACCTGCCGCTCGGCGCGCTCGCCCTCGCTCTCGCCGCCCGGCTGCTGCCCCGCGACGGCGGCGACGCCCGCCGCCGACTGGACCTGCCCGGCCTGCTGACGCTCTCCCCGGGCCTGGCCGCACTGATCTACGGGCTGGGCGCCGAGCACGGACACCCCGCCGCGGCCGGCAGCCTGCTGCCCACCCTGGCCGGCGCGGCCCTGGTCGCCGGGTTCGTCGTCCGGGCGCTGACCGCGGCGCAGCCGCTGATCGACCTGCGGCTGCTGGCCCGACGCACCTTCGCCGGGCCCGCCGCCACCATCGCCTTGTTCGGCTGCGGCTACTTCGGCTCGATGCTGCTGCTCCCGCTCTACTACCAGCTGGTGCGCGGCCAAAGCGCCACCGACGTCGGCCTGCTCGGCATCCCGCAGGCGCTTGCCACCGGCATCACCATGCAGTTCTCCGGCCGGCTGGCAGACCGTTTCGCACCCGGCCGGATCGTGGTCACCGGCACCGCCGTGGCCGCCACCGGCTTCCTCGGCTTCACCGTCCAGGTCGCCGCCGACACCCCGTACCCTCACCTGATCGCCGCCTTGGTGGTGATGGGGACGGGCATCGGCATGACGCTGATGCCGGCCATGGCGGCCGCCACCCGCAGCGTCGCCCCGGCCGAGGTCCCGGCCGCCACCACCCTGGTCACCATCGTCCAGCAGGTCTCCGCCTCGCTCGGCACCGCCCTGATGTCCGTCCTGCTCACCGGGGCGATGGCCGACCGGCTGCCGACCACGCTCGCCGGCGGGGAGGCCGGCGGCGCACTGGCCGCCGTGCAGGCCCTGGACGGCGCC